>NZ_PCYT01000059.1:0-8980 GCF_002553735.1 Lactobacillus sp. UMNPBX17 | reverse complement strand
ATTTATTTACTATTATAAAGCAAAAAGCCGAGTAAATGTTTTACCCGGCTTTTTGGAGTTCATTTTTTTGATCTAGAGCAGATACACTGTTCACTTTAGATCTTAACAAATTGTTCTGCTGAATCAATTGGACTTAAATAAACGTAAGAAAGATTTAAATATTTTGTTTTTTCTATTAAGTTTTTCATTATTTTTCTTGATCAGGGGTTAAATGTAAATGATTCAATGCTACCTTGGCTTGAATATACATTACTAACTTACTTGTATATTCAAGTGGATGGTCATTACTATCGAATTTGTTAATAACCAGTCCAATAGCATCGCGAATAGGACGATAGCGTCCAATATTCATTTCATTATAAATATTGCTGAAAAAACTATTATAGAAATTTTTTAAATCTTGATAGACCTCTTTGGTATCTGAGTTATGTTTAAAAATGCCGAACATCATAATCACTCCTTTAAAACCGGTAGGATTTGTGTTTTAGGATTAAACCAACTTCTCTGCTCATTGGTTAAAGGAGTATCTGTTATTAAGACATCCACCTTGTCCAATGGAGCAGACATATATGGAGAAGATGAATCGTTAGTGAATTTATATTTTTCTGCTACTAAAACAACTTGATTAGCGCGTGCAATTGCCGTACGTACAACTTCTGCGTCTTCCATTTTTGGCGCATATACACCATCTGGTCTAATACGAGAAGCGCCAATGAAAGCTGTATTGAAATGAATCTTACAAATTGTTTCAAGAGCGACTTTTGAGTAAATGTAGCGCTGCGACTTGTTGATTAATCCGCCTAGCAATCTAACAGAAGGGACTTCGGTTGTTAACATGCTTAAAGCATTGTCGATTGAATTAGTAACTACTTGCATATCGATACCGTTAAGCATGGGACAAAGTTGTTTTAGAATTGTTGAAGAACCAATAAAATCACATTGACCAGGATGAACGAATCGTTTAGCTTTTTTTGCCATTTTCAATTTAATTGGTGATTGAACTTCATTTCTAGTTAAAAAATCAGGTACGCTATTTTGATTGACCTCCATCAGCCCGCCGTGTACTCGGATTGCCTGTCCAGTTGTCGTTAAATGAATTACATCACGACGTGCAGTATCAAAAGATACATTAAAATGTTGGGCAATTATTCTAGTTGAAAGATGATGTTTTTCTTTCAATAGCTTTTTGATTTGAATTAATCGTTCTTCTTGAGTCATTTTTCTCTCTCCATGAATTAGTCTAGCATTTTTACAGGTAGCCGTATTTGTTTGATCAGCATTTTGCATTTATTTATCAGTACTTTTAAGTATATCAAAACATAAACACTTATATTTCATTATAAAAAACTGATTAGTTCAAGGATAAGGCTATTCTGATTTAAATCTAAAGACTTATTTAAATTGGTAGGATCCAATTATAAAAATGATTGACTTTTCATCAGCGATTGGTATGATATAGGTATAAAGAAAAGGATTACAAAACAGAGCGCTTAAACTTGCTCAAAGGAGGAAAAATGACGAATTACGATTCAAAAGAATACTTAAAGAGCGTCGATGCTTACTGGCGTGCTGCAAATTACTTATCTGTTGGACAACTCTTCTTAATGAAGAATCCATTGTTAAAGCATAAGTTGGTTGCTGAAGACGTAAAGCCAAAGCCTATTGGTCACTGGGGTACTATTGCTCCACAAAACTTTATTTATGCACACTTGAACCGTGTACTTAAGAAATATGACTTGGATATGTTCTACATTGAAGGCTCAGGTCACGGTGGCCAAGTAATGGTTTCAAACTCATACCTTGATGGTTCATATACTGAACGTTATCCAGAAATTACCCAAGATGAAAAAGGTATGGCTAAATTATTCAAGCGTTTCAGTTTCCCAGGCGGTGTTGCTTCTCACGCTGCTCCTGAAACTCCAGGTTCAATCCATGAAGGTGGGGAATTAGGATACGCTTTATCTCACGGTGTTGGTGCAGTTTTAGATAATCCAGATGTAATTGCTGCTGTTGAAATCGGTGACGGTGAAGCTGAAACTGGCCCGCTTGCAGCAAGTTGGTTCAGTGACAAGTTCATCAACCCAATTAAAGATGGTGCTGTTTTACCGATCCTTCAAATCAATGGCTTCAAGATTTCTAACCCAACTATCGTTTCACGCATGAGTGATGAAGAATTAACCGAATACTTCCGTGGTATGGGTTGGGATCCACACTTTGTTTCAGTATTTAAGGGTGGCCGTTTCGATGGTGAAAAGGATCCAATGCAAGTCCACGAAGAAATGGCTAAGACCATGGACGAAGTAATCGAAGAAATCAAGGCCATTCAAAAGCATGCTCGTGAAAATAACGATGCAAGTTTGCCACACTGGCCATTGATCATCTTCCAATGCCCAAAGGGTTGGACTGGTCCAAAGAAGGATCTTGATGGTAACCCAATTGAAAACTCATTTAGAGCACACCAAATTCCAATTCCTGTCTCACAAGGTGATATGAAGCATGCCGACATGTTGACTGATTGGCTTGAAAGCTACAAGCCTGAAGAATTATTCAACGAAGATGGTTCACCTAAGGAAATTGTTACTGAAAACACTGCTGAAGGCGACCACCGTATGGCAATGAACCCAATCACTAATGGTGGTAAGGATCCTAAGCGCTTGAACTTGCCAGACTACCGCGACTTTGCTCTTAAGTTTGACAAGCCAGGTTCAATGGAAGCTCAAGACATGGTTGAATGGGCTAAATACTTAGATGAAGTTGCTAAGCTTAACCCAACCACTTTCCGCGGCTTTGGTCCTGATGAATCTAAGTCAAACCGTTTGTTCCAACTTTTGGATAACCAAAAGCGTCAATGGGAACCAGAAATCCACGAACCAAATGATGAAAACATGGCTCCAAGTGGTCGTGTGATCGATTCACAATTATCAGAACACCAAGATGAAGGCTTCCTTGAAGGCTACGTATTAACTGGTCGTCATGGCTTTTTCGCAACTTACGAAGCATTTGGTCGTGTAGTAGACTCAATGCTTACACAACACATGAAGTGGCTTAGAAAAGCTAAGGAACAATACTGGCGTCATGATTACCCATCACTTAACTTTGTTGCTACCTCAACTGTGTTCCAACAAGACCACAACGGTTACACTCACCAAGATCCAGGTATTTTGACTCACTTATACGAAAAGAATCGTCCAGATTTGATTCATGAATACTTGCCATCAGATACTAACACTTTGCTTGCTGTTGGTGACAGGGCCTTTAAGGATCGTGAATGCATCAACGTTTTGGTAACTTCAAAGCAACCTCGTCCGCAATGGTTCTCAATTGAAGAAGCTCAAAAGTTGGTTGACAAGGGCTTAGGCTACATTGACTGGGCTTCAACTGATAAGGGTGCAAAGCCAGATGTTGTCTTTGCTTCAACTGAAACTGAACCAACTATCGAAACTTTGGCAGCCATTGACATTTTGCACGACAAGTTCCCAGATCTTAAGATCCGTTACATCAACGTTGTCGACGTGATGAAGTTAATGTCACCAAAGGACAACAAGAATGCTATTTCTGATGAAGAATTTGACCGCTTATTCCCAAAGGATGTTCCAGTAATCTTTGCATGGCATGGCTACAAGAGCATGATGCAATCAATCTGGTTCGACCGTAAGCGTTACAACGTTCACATCCACTGCTACGAAGAAAATGGTGACATTACCACTCCATTTGACATGCGTGTCTTGAATCACCTTGACAGATTCGACCTTGCAAAGGACGCTGTTGAAGGCGTTGCTAAGTTAAAGGGTAAGAACGCTGACTTCATTAGTCACATGGATGATTTACTTGAAAAGCACCACCAATACATTCGTGATAATGGTAAGGATATGCCAGAAGTTACCGAATGGAAATGGAAGGGCTTGAAGTAATTTCTAAATAAGAATAAATTAGACCTATGTCGAAAAACATAGGTCTTTTTTGTAGGGGTAGATATGAAATCAGGTTTAGTACTAGAAGGCGGAGCCATGCGTGGACTTTTCACCGCGGGTGTGCTCGACGTCTTAATGGAAAATAATATAAGTTTTGATAGTGCAATTGGCGTTTCGGCGGGTGCAGCGTTTGGCGTTAATATGAAGTCAGAGCAGATCGGACGAGTATTGCGTTATAATCTGCGTTTTACGGGTAAGCCGTATTACGCTAGTTGGAAGTCATGGCGCAGATCAGGCAATTTATATGCCGCTAACTTTTGTTATCACGTTTTACCAGATAAGTTAGATGTGTTTGATAAAAAGACTTTTATGGCTAATCCAATGGACTTTTGGTGCGTGGCAACGGATGCCGCAACAGGTGAGCCGGTTTACCATAAGTTGAGGGATGCGGGGTATGTAGATTTAGAATGGATCAGAGCATCATCATCCATTCCATTTTTTGCCCATCCTGTAGCTATTGGCGGTCATTATTACTTTGATGGCGGCGTTTCAGACTCGATTCCATATGGCTTTTTGAAGAAAAATAATTTTGATAAAAAGATCGTGATTACAACGCAGCCTAAGGAGTACAGAAAGAAGCAAAGCAAGCTTTTTCCGGTTGAAAGGGTATTATTGCGTGAGTATCCAGCTGTGCTTGATAAATTGGCTACAAGAGCGGAAGACTATAACGCCGTGTTAGATAATATTGAAGCGGATGAAAATACTGGAGAAAATTTCGTCATTAGACCGCCAGAGGCATTAAATATTGGAACGCTTGAGCAAGACAAGAATGAAATTAAGCGTGTCTATTATGTGGGACGGCAAGAGGCAGAAAAAGTTTTGCCAGGCTTAATTAATTATTTGAATAATTAGAAATAGGGAAATGAATTAGCTTTAAGCAGCTATGTAGATTTAGATGATGAGAATGCAAGGAAAAGAAATAGCTGGAAGATGCTAGTCAGCTTTGTGGTGTTAACGGTAATATATGCGTTATGGCCGCTAGTATCGCATTTATCAAGGCTATGGTATATCAAGGATTTATTGATAATTGTATTAACCCTAGTTTTAGCATCGTTATTGCTGCATTTGTGTCGTACCACTAAAGTATTACAAACAAGAATGCAGTCTGGAAAAGCACAAAAAATTTGGAGCTGGATTTTATTGATAGTGGGTGTGCCATATATCATTTCGATTCTGCTGGCGCCTATTATGCAAATTACTCATATGGCGATCAATAAAATTATTTCGATGTTTGTGATAGCGTTGATGGCAGGGGTAATCGAAGAATTGCTGTTTCGCGGCTTGCTTTTTAATAGCTTATTAAGCTTCTTTTATCACAACAAGAATCGGTTCTTGATAGCTGGGTTGATCAGTTCAATCTTATTTGGCTGTATGCACTTAATTAACTTAACGCACCAACCGTTACAATCTACTGTTGGCCAAGTCATCTTCGCTTTTACTACCGGAATAATTTTGATATATTTGCGCTTATTATCGAATAATATCGTTTGGTGTATGGTATTACACTTCTTCATCGACTTTAAACCTGTGATTCTTACTTCTAATACAGGCTCGCATAACATTTCACTTGTCAAAGTCTTCTTAGCAGTTTTGCCATTAATGATCTTGGCAATAATTTGTCTTTGGTTGTTTAATCGGCATTATGTGCAAACAAATAAATAGAATTAATAATCACTATCATTTCGGTAGTGATTATTTTTTGCCCAAATTTGATTGAAAAATAACCGAATTTGAATCAGTACAATTATACCTTTGCAAATAATGCTAAAGTGAAGAGTAATAAATAGTAGGAGGAAAAGGAAAATAAATATTTCATCATACGATCTAGGTTATTACACAGGAGCGGTAGTTCTTGTAGTACTAGAGCTAATACTTTTTTACGCTATTACTAATGTCAAATTTAAAAAGCGAGATTTAATATTTGCATTGGTCGTTTTTATTTGCAATCAAGTAATTGCAGAGTATATCCCAGAATGGAGCAATATTATCAGTCCTGTTACAACTATTGCTCTTTATTACTGTTACTTTTACAAACGAGCAGGTAAGTTGTTAACTGTTGCAGCAATTACCTTAATTCACTCGATTTTAATCTTAACTTATTTAATGAGCAATTATGTTTTTTCCTATTTGCCAATAATTTTTGCTTTCTTGTTTTATCCGGTAGTTTTAACTATTTTGTATCTAATTTTGAAAAAATGGCGTTATCAGATTCATCAATTTTTAACTAATGAAAATCGCCGGATTGCTGACTGGCTAGTAGTCTATCTTTATGCTTGCGCATTAATTGTCAATATTATGCGAGTGCCAGAAATCAAATTACCAGCTGAAATTTTTGGGATTTTGATCATGGGAATGCAGTCTCTATTTATTGTGGCGGTCTATATTGCAAGTGTACAGCTACAGAAAAAATTGTTAAAAAAGCAGGAACAGCGAACTTTAAGCTCTATTTACATGATTTAGAAGATAGTGAAGATCGTTTGCGCAGATTTAAGCATGATTATTTGAATTTACTAGCAACGATGCGGACAGTAGCTGTGAATAATCATGATCAAAAATTAGTTCAAGAATTGGCACAATATACGGAAAAACAGATTAATGATGAAAATAGTTGGCATTTTAAAAATTTGAATCACTTACATAATGATGCACTTAAAAGTTTGGTTGTGAATAAACTAGCCTAAGCTAATGAATTAGGAATCAAGTATTCTTTTGAATGCGAAAAAGAGATTAAAGTTTTACCTAAAAACGTGAAATTGTTTGATTTAGTGCGGATTATTGGCATCGCCTTTGATAATGCTATTGAAGAAAGCGAGCAATTAGCTAATGTTCAAGCAATAAATGATCAATATGACAACATGTTTATTGAATATAGTGAAAAAGATAATTGGTTTAATTTTACTATGGTAATTGACTAGGAATAGAAATGAAATATAAAGTGATTATTTGTGATGATGATCTTGCGCAAGCAAGTAATTTAGCTTTGAAATTGGGAATTGCGGCAATGATGCAGCCCGAAGAAGTTGAACTTGAAATCGGTACGACTGCTCAAAATGCAAATGAGGTCTTGAACTATCTAAATGAACATCACTTAGACGGCGGAATCTATTTTTTAGATATTGAATTAGGCGATAACCAGGACGATATAAACGGTGTGGATCTAGCTGAAGAAATTAAAAAGTTAGATCAGCGAGCACAAATTGTTTTTGTAACTGCTTATGACGAATACATGGAGTTGACCTATCAACGGCGTATCGGGTCGATTGACTATATCAACAAAAGTAATTCTGATTTGCAGCAGCGATTGAATGAGACGGTACGGGATGCTGTAAATAATTTAGCTAAGGCTAATTTTAGCAAGAAGATGACGTTTTCTTATCGTTTAGGCAGGATCATTCGCAACGTTAATATTGATGATATCTATTATATTTCAACAACCAGGGCACCACACAAGCTGTGTTTGGTGCGTAATGATGGCACTGCCGAGTTTGCAGGCGATATTAAGAACATTGATCAGCAAAATGAGTTTTTAAAGAAAGTATCACAATCATATTTGGTAAATCCGAAAAATATTGCACAAATCAATTTAAAGAAAAATGAGATTGGCTTTCCTAATGGGGATGTAATCAAGTTTTCTCGTCGCTTTACCTATGTGATGAAAGGTATGATAAACACTTATAATTTGAAACAAAATAGTTACCGAATTTGACTAAAAATTAACCGGATTTGAAGTTATATTTCTGCCTTTACTAGAAAGCTAGATAATAATCTTGAGATAAAGGAGAAAGAAAATGAACTTAAGAAAGTGGAATATTTACTTCAAATGGGAAATAGCTATCGTCATCCTGCTTTGGTGGGGGATGGCAATTTTCAATATTGTTAAAGTATATCTAGCTACAGCAGGACTATGTATTGTGGTTAGTATTTTACCAGTGCTGGTTTTAGCTTTTAATTGGTTAAAAAAGAAGTCAGCAGTCACTCGCTGGTTAGCAATTATAATCATGCCTGCAATTTTATCAGTGACGTGGTACATACTTTTTCACAATATTTTGTGTTATGTCAGTTTTAAATTGGGCATTATCGTTTTATTTGGACTTATTTTGCTAGTAATGGACTTACCAGTCGCAGTGGTAGCGACAGGGCAAGTGCAAAATTGGTTTGGCCGCTTAATTGCAGCTTGCTACTTTGACATGGTGCTCTTGTCATCGACAGCGATTGAATTAAAGCCGCAAGGGATTAACGTCTTGATTTCTTCCGGTTTGATGGCTGGAGTAGCTGCATTTTTAGCAGCAATGCTGATTGCAAAATGTTGGGGCTTTAGCTTCAATCCTGATTTAAAATGGCAGAAGTCTAGTAACTGGTCGAATGTGACATTTATCTTATTACTTCTATTCTGTATTGTCTTTGCCTTCTGGGCAGAGTTTTGCGGAAAAGAAAATAATCTAGTAGAGATCTTATTCAAACCAGATTTTGATCCGTTGAAACCAACTTGGGCATCGTTTTGTAGAGCCTTAGAAGCAGGTGTCTTTAAAGAAACCAACCGCTATTTGACGATCTTAGCTTTGATAGTTGGCTTTGCTAATAGTAAATATCGAGTTCAGATCACTGTGATTGTTAGTGCGGTTGTCTTTGGCTTGTGCATTTTACTAATTTAGGCGGTCAGGATTTTGCGGCGACCAATCTATGCCGCAGCGTTGGGCTTAGTTCTAGCTATCCTATATTTATATACTGGCAAATTGTGGTTACCGATGCTGTATCACTTTGGCGTTGATTTTTTGAATTATGCAGTTAATGGTGGAATTAAAGCGCAGGTTTGGTCAGGTACTCTTAGTGATGGGGTCAGCTCGCTTGTTTCAATTGTAGTTCCAGTAGCTATTGCGATTTGGATTATGACGGGCAAGAGAAAATTAGTCATAGATGAAAATATTGAGCGCTTGTTAGGCTAGAATAATATAAAAAGTGTCTGGGAAAAAACTAATTCCTAAGACATGAAAAAAGAACGATGATTTCCT
>NZ_PCYT01000058.1:0-9357 GCF_002553735.1 Lactobacillus sp. UMNPBX17 | reverse complement strand
AGGAAATCATCGTTCTTTTTTCATGTCTTAGGAATTAGTTTTTTCCCAGACACTTTTGACTAGATTGATTTGTAAAAATTTAAGCTTGTTTCATGAAGTCTTTCAATTCATCAATGGAGAGTTGATCACCGTAATCCTTCTCTAAGCGATTTAAGATTTGTTCATCATTGTCGCCGAAATCTTTTAAAGCAGCGATTAACTTTTTTATGCCGGAAACAGTAGCGCTAGCTATGCCTCTTTGCATACCTTGTTGCATACCTTTTTCTTCTGCTTCTTGCTCTTTTTCAAGCATTCTAGTTTCGTAGTCGATCATTTTATCCCTCCATTCTGGATCTTCGTTCATGTCCTTGATTCGCGTTTGAATTTCATCAAAAATGGCATTCAAGTGGACAGGTCGGTCATTAATCAGGTTAACTAAGCCTACCTGATCTGCACTTTCACCATTAGGAATTCCTTTGCCATTAATTATAATTTTTCTAGTCCGTCCTGCAATTGCTTAGACTTGTTGTGATCTTCATAAGTATGGTAAGTGTATTTGATCCGGCCTTCACCTTCAGGATCGAAGTTGCATAAGAAAATCAAATAGGCCTTTTTTATGTTGCGATAGGTCTTGCCTTTATCGAGAGTATAGCGTTGATCAATTTTAGCAGCATAGTACCGCATTCGCCAGCCAAGGTCTTTCTTATCGGTAGTTTGAGCTTCTACATCGTAAGGGTTGTGCTCGTAATCTTCAACCAGTATGTCGAAGATTACATCTTTACGCTCACGATGTTTAGGATCCTTGACTTCTTTTTGTTTTTCCGGATAGTAGATTTCTTTGATCTTGAAAGACAAGATGGTTTCAAAAATATACTTGCAAATTTTCTTGTCTGATATGATTTCACCGAAGACCTGATCTTCCAAGAAGCCATACCACGGTTTGATTACTTTAGGTGTTTCTTTCGTAGCACACCTGCTTTCTGTAGAGTAGGGCAGAGCCCTCTACTATTTAATACACAAAAAACAGGCAAAATTTTTTTGAAAAGTTAAAATAATAGAAAAACTATTAGATCCGTCTGAGAGTCTAGTAGTTTTTGAGTGATATTAATAATTTTAGGAGTCTTAAAAGCCAAAAATCAATTTGGTGAAACTGCTGATAAAATAAATACACCGAGCAATTCAAGTGCCAAAAATGTAATTCCAATAACTGTAGTCATAATTGCCATCCCCTTAGTTTGGAGATAAATAATTGGATATTTATCTTATTCATACTCTTTATCTTTACAATTTTTACTTTAGCATAGAATTACATAAAAATAAAGCGCTTACATTAGAAAAGGAGAAAAAAGACGAAATCTTTCGGAAATCGTCTTTGTCGCCCCTGCCAAGGAAGTCCATTATAGCATTTTGCATAAGTAAAAGTTATAGCTAGCCAGTAATTATAGATATTTCTCAAGCTTAATTTCTAAGCATACAATGTAATTGAGTTGAGCAAAGGAGAAATAAAAATGGCTAGAAACGAAGAAGAAGTAAAGAATTGTTCATTTGGTTTTGGCGAACCTAACACAGCTTATGCGAAATATTTTACTGGTGAGAGTTATTTGAATCCACTTGCTAATAGGGCTAACTGTAGTATTTCAAATGTTTCATTTGAACCGGGATGCATCAATCATTGGCATATGCACACTGTTGCTCAAACTTTGGTTTGCGTTGCAGGTGAGGGCTGGGTTCAAGAAGAAGGTAAGCCAGCTCATAAGATGACACCTGGTGATGTTTATGTTGTTGCCCCTAACACTAAGCATTGGCATGGTGCAACGAAGGATTCATGGTTTGCGCACCTTTCAATCATGACTGATACTGACAAGGCAAAGTCCACTTGGCTTGAGCCGGTTGATGAAGATTACTATAATAATTTGAAATAATTAAATATGCACGTATATTTAATGATCAAATCGTTTGGATTGGGTCATTTTTTTGTTAGAAAAAGTACGTTAAATAATAGCGATATTTTTAGAAAATAATTTTTGAGCCATTACAAGTAAAGCAGACTATCTTTTTAAAAATGCCTCTAAACCAGCACTAGAACTACAAAGCTAGCGTAATAATCAGTAGCAAAATTAAAGCAATATATTATTAACTGATAATAAAAGTTACGTTTAAATAACTAAAAAACTTTTGCAATTTACATAAATTGTGCTAGTACATGGTTGTTGAATAAAAAGCATACGTTGTTTTTAATGAGAACAAGATGTATAAAGAAAGCGCAATGCGTGTGAAATTTAATTAATAAGGAATATTAGGGGGGTTTTGATATTGTATCTAAGAATAACCGTATTAAGAAAATGGAAAACGCTGCAGATAGACGGCAACACTTCGCAATTAGAAAATTGACTGTAGGTGCTGCTTTCGTTTTGCTTGGAACTAGGTACTAACGCAAGCACTGCACATGCTGATGTGGCTGATGGCAATACTGAACCTGAAGCACATGAAGCAAGCGATACTCAAGCTGATAACGGTACAAGTACAGCTGAAAAAGTTGTAGTTGAACAAACAAAAACAGATGATAATACTGTTGCTGGTGACAACAATACATCATCTGTTTCAGAAAATTCAGCAATCGAACAGAGTAATTTGGATGAGAGCAATGATAAAGCTGCTTCAAATGATAAAACGAATAATGAGACAGCTGAGATTAAGAATAATACAAATAAGATTGCTGCAACAGTAGATACTTAAAAATTAGAACAAAATAAAGTTGACGCCTCTACTGTTAAAGCTAATAATAACACCAAGGTGCAAAATGGTGTTAAAGATACGCTTAAGGAAAATTCTGTTGCTAAGAATACTCAAGCAGATAAGGTTGAACAAACTGTTAAAGATGCCCAAAAAGCTGCTGATTCTGCAGTTGTGTCAGAAGCAGCTGGTATAAATAAGATTAATAACAGCGACTTGAATAAAGATGCTGTTGTTTCTGATGCCGGGAAATTGGGTAAGGCTGCAGATGAAAAGCAAGCTGAAACTGTAAACTTCAATTTGGATGATGCTGCATTACAAGGCCTCTCAAAGGAAGGCTCAGCTAACTTAGCTAAGTTGTTCAATACTAGTTTGGCAGTAGCTAATGAGGGTACTGAAAACCAGAATATTAACACTAATCCTAAGAATGAGAGCAAGCCTGTAACTACTTGGGATGCTGTTAGACAAGCAGCCGGTGCAGGTGATAAGAGCGTTAAAATAAAGGGTAATATTACCGCTTCAGATAATTTGAATGTTATCGGTAATTTAACTATTGAAGGTGTTGATGGCGCGACTTTAAACTTGGGTCAAAATAGTATTGTTAACAATGGTAATTTGACTCCTGATATTACTAAAGATAAGTTAGACGACATTAAGAACTATGCTCTTTCACATACGTCTGATCAAACTTTGGAATACATTAAACACAGCCAAGCAGTAAGTCAGGATTCTGGTTGGAAGATGACAGACGCAGCTGGTAATCCAGTGACAGATCCATATGCTGCAGTAGAATCTCCTAAACTTGATGGTTACACTGCAACTATTAAGTCAACTAATGCTCCTGGCGTAACTCAAGGCGCCGATGGTTCTGAAGTTCAAGCTAAATTAAAGATTAATCCAGATGCTGTTGTAAAAGACGGTAATTTAACTGATGCTTACAAGAATAATGGCGTAATTGGTATTCCTGAAAATTATGAAACAGTTGTAGTTTATAAGAAGGAAGCAGAAAAAGGTTCAGTAACAGTTAAGTACATCGATGATACTGCTGATAAAACTCTTGAAACCAAGGATCTTTCAGGTGAAGTTGGTGAAAAGAGTGATTACTCAACAGCTCCTACAATTGAGGATTATACAGATAAGGGTTATAAGCTGGTTAGCGATGATTATCCTAAATCTGGTGTAACTTTCACTAAAGAGCCACAAAAGTATGAAGTACACCTTAAACACACTTACAGCCCAGTAACGCCTGATGATCATCACGATGTAGATCCTAATGAAGTTACTAAGAATGTTAAGGAAACTGTTCATTATACTGGTGCAGGTGACAAGACTCCAAATGATAATGTTCAAAACGCAACTTGGACTCGTCATTTAACTAAGGACAATGTAACTGGCAAACTTGTTCCAAATGGTAAATATGATACTCCTTGGACTCCAAGTGAAACCGATTATAAGGCAGTTCCATCTCCAAAAGTTGATGGCTACACTCCAGATAAGGAAACCGTACCTTCAACTCCAGTAACTATGGACGACATTAATGTTACTGTAACTTACACTAAGAATGAAACTCCAGTAGTTCCACCGGATAGTCCAAACCCAATTCCAGCACCAACACCAACTCCACAGCCTGAACCTAAGAAGCCTGAAACTCCAAAGACTCCTGAAAAGGATAAGACTCCAGAGCCTGATGTTCCTGAACCAGATGAGCCAGAGCCTGATGAACCAGACGAACCTGATGTACCAACACCACGTCGTCACCACAAGAATAAGAAGCATACGCCAGCTCCAAAGCCAGCAAATAACTGGTCGAACAACTATGCTCCTCATGGTCAAAATGGTTACTACAACAATTTCGGCTCTCATGGTCAAGGCACTCCAGGACCAAATGGCGAAACTATTATGCCAAACGGTGAAGTACTTGACCGCAACGGCAATGTAGTTGGTTACATTGATGCAAACGGTAAAATTCACTACACTTTGCCACAAACTGGTGAAAATCAGAGTGAAGGTGTAGCTGCAGCTGCCTTAGGTGGCGCTGTTGTAGCCATCGGCCTTGTTAGTTTGGTCGGTGTGAAGAAACGTCACACGAATTAAATCAACATCTTAGATACCTTTTCCCTATATGAAGGGCGATGCATGTGCATCGCTCTTTTTTTGTGTGAAAATATTGACTTATAAAAAGTAAGTGATATGATAACTATAGAATTAAACGAAAACGTAGAATACTTAAGGAGAAAATAAAATGACTGAAAAGAAACAAGATAAGGAAAAATTACAATCAGCATTTGCAGCACTTAATGATAATGATAATTTAAGTGCGGGCGTTTGTGGTCCAGATGGCTGTGAAATTGACTGGAGCAAGGCAAAGAAAAATACCAAAGATGATCAAAAATAGTCTGAATACTATCCCAGATAATGCTGTTTTATATTTTGACAATGATTGGTGTGCTCAATGTTACGGTGAAACAAATGTTGTAAAAGATTTCACTCAAATAGTTGGCGATGTGGTTCCTTTCTATGAAATAAATGTCAATGAAAAACCAGAATTAGCCCAAAAATTTGAGGTATGGTCAGCTCCCAGCATTGTTTTGATCAAAAATGGAAAAAAGGTTGATCAGTTTAGTAAGTTTTTAGATTTTAACCAGTTTAAGACGTTATTTAATTACTATTTTAGTTCGTTAAAATCGAAAGAGGTGAAGGAGCATGCAAGATAAACTAGCAATTGCCTATCAAGATAGGGCTTTTGATCAAGTGTTGCGCATTGGGAAAGCCGTCAGCAATCTGACACGTTTAAAGATTATTTTTATTTTAGATCAAGGCCCTAAGTCCGTAGAGAAAATTTCAAAGGCAATCAATATTAGCGTGGGCACAACCTCTAAGAATTTACAAATATTAAAGCAAGTAAATTTAGTTAAGGAAGAAAAAAGCAAGAACTTTGTCTTTTATGCGTTGGCAAATGAGCAAGTAAGTCAACTGTTAATGCTTTTGACGACTTTAGCAGAAAAAACATTGCCAGAAATGAGATGCCTTGAAAAAACATATGATACTTTGCCGCAAACTGAAATAGCGGATCTATCAAATCAGGATAGCGCTACAACTTACGTTTTAGATTTACGTCCGACCGATGAATTCAATAATGTACATTTATCGGGAGCTCATAATATTCCATTTAATGAAATTGATTTTACTAATCTACCCTTTAGTCCTAATCAAGAAGTAATGGTTTATTGTCGTGGTCGACTTTGCGGTTATGCAAATCTGGTTGGCAATGAATTAAAAGCTAGAGGCTATACGCATGTTAGTGTTTTTAACCATAGTGTGACAGAATGGCAAAAGGGAAAAGCCAAAAATTAGATACAAGCTTTTGAATTAAATAGTTGACTTACAAAAAGTTAGTGATACTATATAATTATAGTTCAACGAATTTATAGAATATTAAAACTTAGCGAGGTAATAACGATGAAAGAATACGATTTAGCTGTAATTGGTGCAGGTCCTGGTGGTATGACAGCCGCTCTTTATGGAGCTAGAGCTAACTTGAAGGTTGCAATGATTGATCGTGGTGTTTATGGTGGTCAAATGAACAACACTGCTGAGGTTGAAAATTACCCAGGTTTTCCATCAATTATGGGACCAGAATTGGGTGAAAAGATGTATAAGAGTGCAACGGATCAAGGCGTTGAATTCGTCTACGGCGATGTGCAAAAAATTGAATTAGATGGTCAAAAGCGCATTGTTAGAATGGATCCAGAAGACATTACAGCCAAGGCAGTAATTATTGCAACTGGTTCAACCAATCGTAAGCTTGGCATTCCTGGCGAAGAAGAATATAGCGGTAAAGGTGTTTCCTACTGTGCTGTCTGCGACGGTGCATTTTTCAAAGATGAAAATGTGGCTGTAGTTGGTGGTGGTGATTCCGCTATTTCTGAAGGTCTTTACCTAGCAAACTTAGCCAAGGATGTTGATGTAATTCACCGTCGTGATCAACTTCGTGCTGAAAAGGTTTTACAAACACGTGCTTTTAAGAATCCTAAGATGGAATTTACTTGGGATAGTGTTCCAGTTGAAATTGTTGGTGATGAAAATAAAGTTACTGGCATCAAGGTTCACAATAAGAAGACTGATGAAGATAAGGTAATTGATGCTTCAGGTATCTTCATCTACATTGGTAATGTGCCAAATAGTGAACCATTCAAAGATTTAGAGATCACTGATGATCAAGGCTGGATTATTACTAATGATGAAATGGAAACTACTGTGCCTGGCGTTTATGCAATTGGTGACGTTCGTCAAAAGAAGTTACGTCAGATTGTTACAGCAGTTGGTGAAGGTGGTATTGCCGGTCAAAACGCCTTTGAATACATTAGTGAATTATCAGATTAATGAGGAAAAAGATGAAAATCAAATACTGGTCAGATATTGCATGCCCATTTTGCTATATTGGTTCTACTAGAATGAAAAAGGCAATGAAGGAAGTTGGCATTTATGATGATACTAAGTTGGAGCTTAAGTCATTTCAATTAAATCCAATGGAAGCTGAGACTGCTAAGAGTGGAGATTATATCAATCACTTTACTGGTGGTAAAAAAGAACTCGAAGCAGATGCTAAACAAAAGATGGCTTACATTACCCAAATGGCTGCTGGTGAGGGCTTAGAATTTCATTTGGATAAAGTTGTACCTACTAATACAATGGATGCTCATCGTTTGATCAAGTTAGCTGAGAGTAAAAATGATCGTGACTTGGTAGAAAGAGTAATCAGTCGTTTTTACAAAGTATACTTCACTGATGGTAAGTCAATTGCGGATAAAGACGTGTTGACAGCAGCTGCAGTTGAAGCAGGTCTTGATAAGGATGAAGTAGAAAAAATTCTTGCTTCTGATCAATATGAACGCCAAGTTGTAGGGGATGAAGTTGAAGCACAACAATTAGGTATCAAAGGTGCACCATTCTTTGTAATCAACAATAAATATGCAATCAGCGGTGCACAACCATATGAAGTATTTGTGCAAGCATTAGAAAAAGTTAAAGCAGAAGAAAAGTAAGCTAATAATAAAAGTCGTTGCTCTGTAGTGAGTAACGACTTTTTGTTTGGCAAATTTTTTTCAATGATTGAAAAAATATAAATGATAGAATTAAAGTTAGATTTATGATCGATGAATTGAAAATTAATAGAAATATACACGAGGAAAATATGAAGGATATTAAATTAATTGCAATTGACATAGATGGGACATTATTAAATAGTGAACGCAAATTGACACCAGGTGTAATTTCTACCATTAAACAAGCAAGTGCTGTAGGAAAAAAGGTGGTTATTTGCACCGGCCGGCCACTTGCTGGGGCACGTGAATATCTTGAACCGTTAGGTCTTGATGAGCAAGATGATCAATACATCATCAGCTTTGGGGGTGCTTTGGTTGAAACTACAACTGGCCACGGTTTAATTGAAGAAACTTTATCATATGATGACTATATTAGAATTGAAGCATTAGCAAGAAAAACTAATTTACATTTTCATGCTAGCAGTGATGATTGCGTTTATACTGCTAATCGTAATATTGGTAAATATACTGTACATGAATCTGTATTGTGTAGTATTGGTATTAAATATCGTACCCAGGAAGAAATGGCTGATAAAAAGATTTATAAATGCATGTATGTCGATGATCCTGATGTTTTGAGCGCAGCAATGGCCAAGTATCAAGCTGATTTTGACCAATTAGCTAAGGAATATATGGTAGTTAAAAGTACGCCATTTTATCTTGAAGTTAATCGTAAAGGTGTCAATAAGGGAACAGCTTTAAAGGCATTGACAGAAAAATTAGGATTGACTCAAGATAACGTAATGGCAATTGGGGATGAAGCTAATGATCTAAGCATGATTGAGTACGCTGAAACTGGTGTTGCAATGGGGAATGGTACTGATTTAGTTAAAAAAACTGCGGATGTGGTAACTGCTGATAATGATCATGATGGAGTTGCTCAAGCAATTAAAAATATTTTATAGTGTAAGCGGATACGGATAGCTCTATAATAGAGTTAGAAAGAAGGTCTCGCTTATGGCTCAAGATGAAGAAAGAATTATTAGAGATAAAATTGAATATATTGTTAATCATGATGAGGAAGTAAAGAAAAATCCCGAATTGATGGAAATTGTGCGGACAGCTTATGGCAGAAGGGCTGCTGGTAAGCCGATGCAAGAAGTAGCTTTAGCACTTGATAAGGCTTTAGCAGGATATATTATTAGCCACGGTGATGATACACCTGACAGTATTTTAGATTTGCATGAAGAAATGCAAAAATTATCTGGAATTTAAAAAATACCCCATAGTGCAGTAGCTTTGCATTAATGGGGTATTTTTGGTTTTAGAGTCATTTGAATGTAAGCGAATACAAAAAGGCTATACTAAAAGTAACAGAGTATTATTTTAGTAGAAATAGAGCCCTATTATGACAAGACATAAATTTAACGTTGGAAAATGGCTTCCCAGCGATCAAGAATTTGAAAATAAATGGGTAAAAAAGGTTTATGAAGAAGCAAAGAGCGAAGAAAATAATAAGTTGCTTCCACCGGTTCAAGCTTTAAAGAAACTGTCAAATCTTTTGTGTAAATAGATCTTTCTCGTAAATTGATTTTTTAAT
>NZ_PCYT01000057.1:0-9897 GCF_002553735.1 Lactobacillus sp. UMNPBX17 | reverse complement strand
GAATAGCCTTCATGATGATGAATTTAAGCAAATATTGGAACAGAAGATGGTCAAAGGACCAATCTTCTTTACACAAAAATAAAAATAACAAGAAAAAGACGGTCAAGCAACTCAAATTAAGAGTTGGATTGATCGTCTTTTGGTATCTGAAAGTTAGTTTTTTCCCAGACACTTTTCGTTTATAAGAATTTTTCAAAAGCCGTACTAATACCATCTTCATCATTTGAAGCAGTAACATAATCAGCGTGTTCTTTAGCGACTGGACTGCCGTTACCCATGCAGACCGCTGTTCCTGCAAATTCAAACATCGTTAAGTCGTTACGCTCATCACCAATTGCCATTACTTCATCTGGCTTAATTCCTAATTTTTCAGTTAATTCCTTTAAGCCGTTACCTTTGCTGACGCCAGGATGCAATAATTCAAGAAAACATGAATCAGCGCGAACTACATATAAATCCTTTTCAAATTCTTGGCTAATTTTTTCTTCCCATTGATCAATTAATTGTTCTTTGCCTACAAAGCATCCCTTAGCTATTTCAAAATCAGCAGGCAATTCATCCGGCTGGCGAATATATAATGTAGCAGAATTTTCGTAAGCTTGTGTGTAGATCATCAAATCAACGTCATGATCTCCAGTAATGATCTTTGAATCAGGAGATACGACATTGAATGGAATGTGATGTTTCTTACCGAAATCGTACATTTTGCGATAAAACTTGTTTGAAACCAAATCTTCAGTCATAACTTGACCATCTGCAGTTATAGTAATTGCACCATTTAGAGTGATTGCATATTGATCAGGCCCAACTATGCCTAATTCATCCATAAAATGTTTTAAACCTGCGATAGGACGACCAGAGCATAATGCGACTTTAATTCCTTGATCTAATGCTTTTTTAACTGCTTCTTTCGTGCTAGGTAAGATTTTACCGTTTGAATCAAGCAAAGTTCCATCTGTATCTAATGCAATAAATTTAATTGCCATAAAGAGCTCCTTATTTTTGGTAATCGCTTTCATTATACCTAAACATGAAGCGTATGAAAATGAAATATTTTGCATACATTTAATATATATATAAATAATAAAATAAACAGCATATTTCTTGACACACTAAATTGGCATGTAAACTTTTTACTTGAACATACGCTATAAAAGGCACAAAAATATTTCATTTGATTAAATATGCTAAAAAAATATCTGAAATATATTTCAGGCGATGAAATATTATTTTAATACCTTGAAACAGCTTTTCAGCTTTTTTTAAAAACGCTTACACAAAAGAAAAACTATGGTATAAATAAGAATGTAAGCTAGCTGCTGAGATAGAGATAAATCTGAATTTGATATCACTTAGATTTTCTATCTTAATCAATTATCTAGAGGAGAAATATTTAGATAAGATCTAGTTGTATGAGCACCTTGCAACTAGTTAGATTTGGTGAAATAGATTAGGTGTAATACAAGAAACAATTGATTTAGTTTGATTCTTTCTTTCAGGGGTAAATTATTATGATGCAAAAGTTTCAGCGGTTTGGGGCCGCAATGTTCGTCCCAGTTATGCTGTTCTCGTTTGCGGGTATTGTTGTAGCTCTAGGAAGCTTATTCAATAACCCAACTCTGTTTGGCTCAATTGCTAATCCAGGGACGGCATGGAACTCAGTTTGGGACACAATTTCAGCTGGTGGTTGGACAGTCTTCAACCAAGAGGGTATTTTGTTTACTGTAGGTTTGCCTATCGGTTTAGCTAATAAGGCTAGAGGTAGAGCAGCCATGGAAGCAGTTATTGCTTACTTGACTTACAACTACTTCATCGGTGCAATGCTTACCCACTGGGGTGCAGCATTTGGCATTCCTAACTTTGACAAGATTCAAATTGTTGCTAACGCTACTAACCACGGTTTAACTAACATTGCTGGTATCAAGACTCTTGACACTAGTATCTTAGGTGCCTTGGTTGTTGCTTTGATCGTTGTATGGTTACACAACAAGTACTTCGACAAGAAGTTGCCTGACTGGCTTGGTACTTTCCAAGGTTCAACTTATGTCTACGCTTTAGCATTCTTTGTAATGATTCCTTTAGCACTCATTACTTGCTGGGGCTGGCCAAAAGTTCAATTGGGTATCACCAGCATGCAACACTTCATCGTAGATAGTGGATTTATCGGTGTTTGGATTTACCAATTCTTGAACCGTGTATTGATTCCTACTGGTCTTCACCACTTGGTATACATTCCATTCCAATTCGGTCCAGCCGTTGTTGCCGGCGGTTTGCAACCATACTGGTTGAAACACCTTGCTGAATACGCTGCAAGTACTAAACCACTTTCACAAATCGCTTCAGTTGAAGGATTCCAACTTTACGGTAACGAAAAGGTATTCTTAGTACCATTTATCTGTCTTGCCTTCTACGCAACTGCTAAGAAGAACAAGAAGAAGCAAACTTCAGCTTTGCTTATCCCAGCTGCTTTAACCTCAGTATTAGCTGGTATTACTGAACCTATCGACTTTACTTACTTGTTCGCAGCTCCTGTACTTTGGGTAATTTACTCAGTATTGTCAGCTACTATGAACACTGTAATGTGGGCCTTTGGTTTAAGAGGTTTCATGTCAGACGGTGCCATTGGTATTGCATCAATGAACTGGTTACCACTTTGGGAAAACCACTGGCATACATATGTAATGCAATTTATCGTTGGTATTATCTTCGGTATTATTACTTACTTCGTATTTAAGATCATGATTGAGAAGTTTAACTACATCACTCCAGGTCGTGAAGCTGATGATGAAGACGTTAAACTTATCAACAAGAAAGAATACAAGCAAAAGATGGCTGCTAAAGCAGCAGGTAAGGATGCAAACGACCCTTACATCGCAAGAGCTACTGCATACCTTGACTTATTAGGTGGTGCTTCAAACATTACTGAATTGTCATCATGTGCTACTAGATTACGTGTATCTGTTGCTGATCCAAGCAAGGTTGCTCCAGACTCACAATTTAAGGCCAACAAGGCCGTTAACGTTGTTCACCACGGTAAAGCATTACAAGTTATTGTTGGTCTTGACGTTCCTCAAGTTTTGGACGAAATGACTCAATTGATGCAACAAAGCGGCAGTGACGCTAAGGTTTCAACTGAACAAGATAATCCATACATTGAGAGAGCTACAGGTATCGTTGACCTTCTTGGTGGTGGCGAAAACATTAAGGATGTAATTGCTTGCTCAACTAGAGTAAGAACTCACGTCTTTGACACTAAGAAAGTTGCTCCAGATTCTGAATTCAAGAAGATCGCAGATTCATATGAAGTTCAACACAAGGACAACAACGAAATTGACATTGTTGTTGGATTGGATGCCGATCAAGTTGTTGATCAGATGAAACAATTATTATAACTGTAAGCGCTTGTGGTATTATTAATATATAAATTATATATTGATAAGGACACAGGTAAATATGGCAAATTTAAGATCGATGGTCTATGAAAATAGTAATAAACTAAACGATTCTGAAAAACAGATAATTCAATTTGTTTTAAATAATCCGAAAGACTGTAGTAAGTTAAGCCTTGCAAGATTAGCGAAGAAGCTCTATGTATCTGAATCAGCAATATTTCGTTTATGTAAAAAGTTAGGCTTAACTGGCTACAGCGAATTGAAATTTGATTTAGCAGAATTGGCTGAATCAAAGCAAAAGCCAATCAAAATTGAAAATAATTTTGCAAGAGAACTCAGTCGAGTAAATGATGACGTTTTGAAGTATTTTAAGCAACGTGATTTTGATAGCTTATATCATGATCTAGACGATGCTAGTACAGTCTACATCTATTCAACTGGTTGGCAGCAGGAGCTGATTGCACAGTATCTAGCTCACGAACTATTTATAGTTGGCAAGCATGCAACAGTTTTACCGTCAGCTCTTGATGAATTAAAGGCGGTTAGCCGCTTTGCTAAAAAAGGCGATATCTTATTCGTAATTTCATTTACGGGTGATAATGAGACAATTAATGAGGAAATTACCAAGCTTGAATTGGTAAATGATAAATTTAGATATGTTTCATTTACTAATATGAAACAGAATAAATTAGCTTCAATTGTTCAGCATAATATTTATTTCCCAACAATTGCCTTTACTGATGATGCCGATTATAAGAGTGGCAAAGTAGCCTTTACTCCAGCATATTATTTGATTGATTTGCTTGTTAGTGAATATGTGGCTTGGCAACAGAGCCAAGGAGAGGATGTAGAAGTCAATGTGGGCAATTAGTAAACAAAAAGTTGAAAACTTTTTTGATCGAATGACCAGAAGCATGAATTTGGATACTAAAAAGATTCTTACTTGGTATTCGTACATCCTATTCATTGCTCCGCTGTTATTCTGGGCATTGATAGCGTTACGTAGCGGTGCGTCGGATCAATCGATCAAAATGATCGTTATTAAGCAGCCAGCTGTGGCAATCGTTACTATTATTGCAATCGTTGACTTTGTTCTCGGCTACTATTTGTTGCTAAATAAAAAGCAATTTTTGATTAATCGACAAACTTATCGCTTTTTGATGGTAAGTCAACTCATTGGTCAAATTTTGGTTGGCAACTTGCTCTGTGGTGTTTTAGCCATCTTGGGAATGTATAAAGCCAAAACTTTAAAAAAGACACAAGATAATATTAGTCCAGTAGTAATTGCTATCTCACTGGTAGCGGCCGTTTTATCGGTACTATGCTTTATGTTGATATTGTTACTTGAATTTTAGAAATCTAGAGGTTTAAATTATGTTTAATTTCTTTAAGAAGAATAAAGGTATGGAAGTAGATGCAGTGGTTGATGGCGACATTATGCCAATTACTGATGTAAAAGATGATGTTTTCTCAACCAAGATGCTGGGTGATGGTTTTGCAATTAAACCACAAGATAATCAAATTTATGCACCAGTTGACGGTACTATTTCTACACTCTTTCCAACTAAACACGCCATTGGAATCAAGACAAATAATGGATTAGAAATCTTAATTCACTTAGGTCTTGATACAGTTGAATTAAAAGGTGCTCCATTTACAGTTAGTGTTAACCAAGGCGATAAAGTTGAAAAGGGTCAGCCTTTAGCCACAATGGATTTCCAAATGATCACTGACAAAGGCTACGATGACAGTTGTATCGTAGTTTATACCAACATGGATCTTGTAAAGTCAGTTACTCCAATTGAAAAGGGTGCTGTTAAGCATTCCCAAAAAGTACAAACTATTGAATTTAATTAGTCATTTTCCCTCTCTCAAATAAAATCTTAATAAGACTAATAAAAAAGTAGTTTTAAATCCTAGCTTCTAAGGTGAAGCTAGGATTTTTTTGTTAAGATAGAAGCAGAGAAAAGATGAGGAGAAATAATGAAAAGATATCGACCAAATACAAAAGCGGTGCTTATAGGAATTATTTTGATGCTGATTGGAATTTTGTGTTGGGTAATTAAAGCCTCGTTTATTCCTAAAGGAGCATTATATTTATTTCCGGTTGGTTTGTTACTAATCTGTGTAGGCGGATTAGAGCTGACCATTACTGCTTTTATAGCTATGAGGAAAAATGATTTAGCAATGAGTGCCCACTTAAAAGAAATTGAAGCTCAAAGAAAAAAAGCTGAGGGCAAAAAAGAGTAAAGATAACCTAGACCGGTTAAACTATAATATGCATGAATGAAACAGAGTAATTTTTTAGAAGGGTAGAATAACAATGGATTTTAAAGAAGTTTTTCAAAAAGAACATGTAACTCGGAAATTTACTAATAGAAAAGTTCCTGAAAATGCGATTGCCGAAATAATTAAAAAGGCACAACAATCACCATCATTGCTTAATTCACAGCCTTGGAGAGCATATGTGTTAGTAGGGGATGCCTTAGAGAAATTTAAACAAGCTTCAATTGAAAATAATGATAATGATATTAAGCCAGATGAAGATTTTGCTTCAATGTTGTCACTTGATTGGGATGTTTTCCCAAGTAGAAACATGGTTACTATGGGTGCATCTCAAAGTTTCTTCTTTAGAAACAAGTTGCAATTATTTTCACATGCTAACAAAACAATGTTTAATGCCCCAGCTATTATTTTCTTAACAGTACCTAAGAAATCACCAGCTTGGTCAGTATTTGATTTGGGTATTTTTGCACAGAGTATCATGCTTTTAGCTATTAACCGCGGATTGGGGATTATGCCAGCTCACTCAATGGTTTCTTATCCAGATCTTGTTAGAAAATACGCTAAGATTCCTGAAGATGAAGCAGTCGGTATGGCTATTGCAATCGGTTATATCGATAAAAATGCGGAAATTAATGATCCGAAATTTATTCCAGCACGTGTGCATTTTGACAAAATTTATAAGTTAACAAAATAAACCAATTTCACTTGTGCAAAACTGAACTATTATAGTTAATAAATGGTAAAATAGGTTTTAGTAATTAAGTTATAAAAAAGGTGATAATGCTTTGAGTCCAGCTCAGATCGCAACTAATTTAGTTGCAACTTTGTTAATTTTTGTTGTTGCTGCATTCTTTGTTGCTGCAGAGTTTGCTTTAGTACAAACCAGACCTAGTAAACTTGAAGATATGCTGGCTAAGGGTCAGGGCAATAAAAAGAAACTACAACGTGCGCTTCACATGACGCATAATTTGAATGAGTATCTTTCAACCACACAAGTAGGTACTACTCTTGTCGGAGTAGTTTTAGGTTGGTTCTCAGCTGATACATTTGCTGTTATTTTAGCGGATGCATTTCATTTAACTCCAATGAGTGAATCGCTTATTAAGTCAGTGAGTGCGATTTTGGGTGTGATTCTTTTAACCTATTTGGAAGTTGTATTAACTGAAGTCGTTCCTAAGAATATTGCTATTGATAAACCTGTAGAGATGATGATGGCAATTGTTACACCACTTCATATTTTCCACACGGTTGTTTATCCATTTGTATGGCTGCTTAATACTAGTTCTAATGGAATTCTGAAATTAATGGGTTTTGCCCCAGCTGATGAAGAAAATGAGGTTTATTCTCAATCCGAAATTATTAAGTTGTCACGTAATGCGGTGCATGGTGGTTCGCTTGATAAAGAAGACCTCACATACATGGAACGGGCTTTCGAATTAAACGATAAAGTAGCTAAAGATATCATGACTGATAGAACACGTTTATCAGTCCTTGATTCTACTGATATTATCGAATATGCCCTTAAAAAATACTTAGAAGAGGGTTACAGCCGTTTTCCAGTAGTTAGGGATAATGATAAGGATGATGTAGTAGGATATGTCTATGCTTACGATATTGTCCAACAAAGCCAAGTTGATAGCAGTGTTCCAGTAACTAGAATTATCAGAACAATCATTACTGTTCCTGAATCAATGCCAATTCAATATATTTTGCACTTGATGATTTCTAAGCACACTCCAATTGTTTTGGTTGTTGATGAATACGGTGGTACAAGTGGTATTGTTACTGATAAGGATATTTACGAAGAGCTCTTTGGTTCTGTAAAAGATGAAATTGATGATGTTTCTGATGATTACATCATCAAAGATAAAGAAGGTAATGTCCATGTTTCTGGTAAGACTACTTTGTATGACTTTGAACGTTACTTCCATATAGATCTGAAGGCATTTCAAGATAGTGACATCATTACTATTGGTGGTTATATGATGGAACATTATCCTAACCTTAAGAAGGGTGAAACGATTGAACTAGAAGGTTATAAATTTACGCTTGATAGTATTGAACAAGGATTTATGCGTTGGTTTATCGTGGCTCCAATTAATGCTAAAGGTAAAGCCAAAGAAAAAACAGAAAATAGTAAGAAATAGAAACTATTCAGAAGAAGCGTCATTTAAGACGCTTTTTTTGTACAAAGATGTTATAATTTCTTAATAATAAGAGTTTTAAACATAAATTGGATTGAGGGGTAGGTAAATTGGTTAAAGCCGACAATATCAACGATATTATTGATCATAAATTATTTTCTGAAGATGACATTCATGAAATGTGTGTCCGTTTAGGTAAGCAACTAACTGAAGATTATGCAGGTAAGAAGCCATTAGTAGTTGGTGCTTTAAAGGGTGCTATTTATTTCTTAACAGATTTGACTCGTCAGATGGATGTCGCTCATCAATTAGATTTTATCGATGTTTCTAGTTACGGTGATGGTTTTGAATCGACTGGTAAGGTCAAGATCGTGACAGATTTAGCCACAGATGTTAAAGATCGTGACGTCTTGATTGTGGAAGATATTGTCGATACTGGTTTGACCTTGAAGTTTATGAAGGATTTAATCAAAAAACGTGGTGCGAAGAGCGTTAAGTGTTGTGCAATGCTTAATAAGGAAGCTCGCAGAAATGTTGACGTTGACCTTGAATACTACGGTTCAAAAGTTGGTAATGAATTTGTAGTAGGTTATGGTTTGGACTTCTTGAACATGTACAGAAACATCCCTTATGTTGGAGTATTAAAGCCTGAAGTTATTCAAAAATATGTGAATAAATAAAAAATAAGGAAGAACCGTTAAAGTTCTTCCTTATTTTGTTTTTGCATATAAAAGTAGATTGGCAAGCCCAATAAAGTTAATCCGATTCCGATGATTGATAAAATGAATTGATTAATAATAGTGGAAACTACGATAAAGATACCACCTAGGATTGAAATGATTGGAATAATTGGGTACCACGGAACTTTAAATGGCCGCCGTAATTCGGGTTCACGTTTTCTTAAAATAATGACGGCAATAGCTAACATGGTATTAAAGGTCCACATGACGAAAACCAGCATATCTGTCAAGACTGTGAAGTTACCCAGTAAAATCATCACGATTGCAATTGCATCTACAATCAATGCTCCCATGACCGGCACGCCAGTGTGAATGTTAGCTTTACCAATTTTATTTGAAAATGGTAAAAGATTATCTTGAGCCAGAATATATGGTGTACGCATCCCCGTTAACATGAAGGCATTAACTGCACCGTAAACGGAGATCAGAATACCTATAGTCACTAATTTACCGCCGAATTGACCGAATAATTTCATCGAAGCCTCAAAGGCAGCATTATTATTGTTTACTAAGTCATGAATTGGCAAGACCGTTAAAAAAGTATAATTTATTAAAACATAAATTAAAGTAATGGCAGACAAACCCAAAATGATTGCACGGGATAAATCTTTCTCAGGATTTTTGACCTCATTGGCCAAGTTGGTGACAACGATCCAACCTTCAAAAGCAAAAAGGGCAGATAGTAATCCTTGACTGATGGCATTAGGAAAAGAAATATTATTTCCAACTGTTAATGGAAAGATGGGAGCTGCAATTTTATTTTGATTGAAGAATCCCCAAATGATAATCAAAACAATTGGAATCACTTTTAAGATGGTGATAACTGACTGCATTTTGCTGGAAAATTTTGTGCCAATTAGGTTAATAGCTAGTAAAAATAATACAAGAAAGATTGCTATTAGATTGGCATATTTGGCATTAATGCCAAATAGTGAAACAAATTGAACACCAAAAATCGAGCTCAATGCTCCAATTTGTGCGGGGAAATAAACAATCATTTGTGCCCAGCCAAATAAAAAGCCCCAGACGCGGCCATAGGTATAATCCAAATATTTAATCGCACCATTAATTTTTAAGCTCGCTGCAATTTCAGAAATTGTTAGTCCCGACGCAATCGAAATTATTCCGGCTAATATCCATACAAAAATTGTGGTTGAACTACTGCCAGTTTGGGCCGTAATTGTTCCAATTTTAAAGAAAACTCCGGCTCCGATAACTGAACCAATTACTGTGGCGAGAGCTTGTCCAAAAGAAATTTGTCTTTTCACATTTTCACCATCCTCGTATTATATAAATTAAATCTGTGTTGATTGTCTTTTTAGTTTGTTTATTCGA
>NZ_PCYT01000056.1:0-10069 GCF_002553735.1 Lactobacillus sp. UMNPBX17 | reverse complement strand
TAGTGCTTAGCATGATAATTGCTTCGATTGCGTCCTACATAAGAGTTGTAGACAAAGCGTTGCGCATCATAGTTCAACTTAATGATTTTCTTTTGCTTAGAACTAGGATAAAAGCGAAGCTTAACGCCAAAATGATAGGCTAAGCTGCTCATTCTCTTCATGATTTCACCTCCTTCTGTAGATTAGATATTTATATTGTACAGGGAAGTCGAACGTATGTCTCTATTTTTAGAATAAAAAAAGCTGACTGCTAGGTCAGCTTGGCCCTATCCATCCCCGCATTAAAATACGGGGATTTTCGGGCGTTTTTCATTAAAAAAGCATATTCTTACTCGAATATGCTTTTTAACTAGATATTGTCTAATATACCAGGTTCACTCGGATCATCTTTAATTGTGACATCAGCTCCAAGTTGACGAAGCTTCTCTTGTACACGATCATATCCGCGCAAAATATTGCCAGCCTTATCAATTACAGTAGTACCATTTGCCATTAATCCGGCAATCATTAAGCAAGCTCCCGCTCTAATTTCACCAGCTGTTACTTCAGCTCCATGAAGTTGCTTAGTTGGATGAGCCAAAATAATATTATCTTCAACTTTAATATCGGCACCCATCTTCTGTAATTGTGGAATATGACCATTACGTTTTGGATAAATATTATCGATTACTACGCCTTCACCTGATTTAGCAGTTAAAAGAAGCGGTGTAATTGGCTGTTGAAGATCAGTCGCAAAGCCAGGATACACGTCTGTCTTTACTTGTACCATCTTTAAGTCCCCTGCTGGGTAAACATAAAGTGAATCTTCATCTGCGTCAACTACTACACCCATTTCTTCTACCTTGGCTAAGTAAGAATCCAGGTGCTCCTCAATAATATTATGAATGCGAATACCATTACCAATGCAAGCAGCCAAGGAAACATAAGTACCTGCTTCAATTCGATCAGGAATAATTGTATGTGGAATTTGTGCTTTAAGCATATCCACACCTTCTATTCTGATAGAATCAGTTCCGGCACCACGAATTACTGCGCCCATATTGTTCAAAAAGGTCGCTAAATCAATAATTTCTGGTTCTTTGGCTGCATTTTCAATAATAGTTTGGCCTTGTGCAGTTACACTGGCCATAATAATATTCATCGTTGCACCAACAGACGGCATTTTCAAATGGATTTTTGCCCCATGCAATCCATCTTCTGGTGCTGTAATTACAATTTGATCATTTTCATTTTTTACACTGGCGCCTAGAGCTTCAAAGCCCTTAATATGTTGGTCAATAGGACGTGGTCCAATATCGTCACCACCAGGGAAGCCTACTACTGCCTTGCCAAAACGACCGAGAAGCGCACCCATGAAGTAATACGATGCACGCAAACTCTTAATCTTACCAGCTGGTAATGGACTCATCTTAATATTCTCTGGATCAATACGTAATGTGGTTTCTCCAAAATCACAATGTACATCCATCTCGCTTAATAAATCCATTAAGTTGACAACATCAGCAATCCTTGGGACGCCTTCCAAAGTTACTGGTGTTCTTGACAAAATCGATGCTGGAATGAGCGCAACTGTAGAGTTCTTTGCGCCACCAATCCAAACGTCACCTTGTAGAGGCTTTCCACCATGAATAATCATCTGCTTCATTGGCGAAAACAAATCCTTTTCTTTTACTTTCAATTAATCATAATAATGTTAAAGGAAATTTGAGAAAAAAACAAGAGCCGAGGTCCCTCAACTCTTGTTTTCTTAAGATTTTGTATAATTCAAGTGATTATTCATTAAAATTCTTGTGCTGGAAGTCCACTAGCTGCACCGATAAATGATTTAAATAATCCTTCTGGACGTTGTGGACGACTCAAAAATTCTGGGTGGTATTGAGCTGCAATAAAGAACTTCTTCTTTGGCAATTCAATAATTTCAACCAAATGATTATCTGGTGATACACCTGAGAATACCATACCAGCTTTTTCAAATGCTTCACGATATTTGTTGTTAAATTCAAAGCGGTGACGGTGACGTTCTTGAATTACATCTTGATCATCGTAAGCTTCACGAGTCTTAGTACCCTTCTTAAGAGCAGCTGGGTAAAGACCTAAACGCAAGGTACCACCAATATTTTCTTCATCACGCTTATCAGCCATGATATCGATAATATTGTTCTTACAATGTGGTTCTGCTTCAGTAGTATTAGCATCTTCAAGATTCAAGATGTCACGTGCAAATTCTACACTAGCCATTTGCATACCTAAGCAAATACCCAAGAATGGAATATCATTTTCACGAGCATACTTAATAGCAGTGATCATACCTTCAAGACCACGAGTACCAAAACCACCAGGTACGATTAAGCCATCAGAGCCTTCCATGATCTTAGCAATGTTATCGTCAGTAATATCCTCTGCTTGAACCTTATCTACATCAATCTTGGTGTTGTAAAGGTAACCAGCATGTTGCAAAGCATCAGTTACTGAGATGTAAGCATCTTCAAGTTCTACATACTTACCAACCAAAGTAATCTTAGTGTGGTGCTTCAAGTTCTTAGCACGTTCATCAAGCTTCTTCCAAGCTTTCATATCTGCTTCTGGCTTTGGACTTTCAATATGTAAGAAATCACAAACTTTTTGGTCCATACCTTGCTTTTGAAATGCCAAAGGCACATCGAATAATGAAGGAGCATCAATGGATTCGATAATTCGATCAACAGGAACATCAGTAAAAGTTGAAATCTTGTTTTTGTGTTCTTGATCAATTGGTTGTTCAGCACGAAGAACAAGCATGTTAGGTTGAATACCGATGCTACGAAGTTCAGCAACTGAGTGTTGAGTTGGCTTAGTCTTCATTTCATGAGCTGCATGAAGAAGTGGAACTAAAGTACAGTGAATGTACATTACATTTTCTTCACCAACTTCACGACGCATTTGACGAATAGCTTCCATGAATGGAGTTGATTCCATATCACCAACAGTACCACCAATTTCAGAAATAATAACGTCTGAATCAGTAGTAAGAGCTGCACGCATGATCTTCTTCTTGATCATATCAGTAATATGTGGAATTACTTGTACAGTAGCACCGTTGTAGTCACCGCGACGTTCTTTTTCAAGAACTTCTTGGTAAATCTTACCAGTAGTTACATTAGAATATTTACTTGTTCTAACATCAACAATTCTTTCATAGTGACCTAAGTCAAGGTCAGCCTCTGTACCGTCATCGGTAACATAAACTTCACCGTGTTGGTAAGGACTCATTGTTCCTGGGTCAATGTTAATGTATGGGTCAAACTTTTGCATGGTTACTTTTAAACCACGATTTTTAAGAAGTCGACCTAAACTTGATGCAGTAATACCCTTACCAAGTGAAGATACGACACCGCCAGTTACGAAAACATATTTTGTCATTTATTTGCTCCTTTTTAACTTATCCTTTAAACAAAAAAGCTCCCTTGTTAGGGAGCTAAACGCACATAGGGTGCCCAACAAAAATACTATCTGCTTTTTCCTCTTAAGTCAAGCAAATTAATTATCTTCGTCGTCATCATCATCGTTTAATTGTGATAATTGACCTTCAATTCCGTCTGGCAATACGTCATCTGTATCGTCATTATCTTCATCGTATTCAGAATCATCATCACCATAATCGTCATCGCTATCGTCAGCAGTAGCGTCTAAATCATCGTCTTCTGGATCATCATTATCATAATCGATAATATCATCATCACCAGTAGCGCTCGCTAAGAATGCGTTAACCTTCTTATGGTGCTTACGTGCATCGTCTTCTTCTTCATCTTCTGGGTGGTTAACTTCTTCATCAACTGATTCATATGGGAACCAAGTACGAAGTGCCCATACATTTTCACCCATAGAGATAAATTCACCATCAGTATTCATATTAGTATAAAATTGTGGCAAACGTTCACGAATTTCTTCGTCACTCTTATTCAAGTATTTTTGTACGGCATTAACGATATCGGCAAATGCCATTCTCTTACCATTATCTTCCAAAATTGCTCGTGCAACTTCGATCATTGATAATTCATCGCGGTTTTTGTCTTTAAATTTGTCTAATCCCACAGCTGTACGTCCTCTCTTTTACAATCTTTACTATTCTACTAGGCGTTTAAGTAAAAATCAACGTGACTGCATAGTTACCTATTAAGTATAGTCCATTAAAGAGGTCATATTCAAGCCGAAGTTGATGTGAACTTGCTTGCTCTTTATATTCAAGCAAATTTGTCACACTAGTCATATCCATTTGTCGTCCTTCAACAACATAGCGGCAATTAACTTTCTCACCAGGAACAAATTTCATCAAAGAATAGTTGTTATTATCTACCCCGCGCTTAATTATGAGTTCATCCTCTTTTAACAACATTTTAACAGGAATAGTGCCCTCTTCTTTATAAGATACACGAATTACACCATTATTTTCTTCTAGCTGACCTGAGGCTACTTTAGTAAAAGTTTCTGTTTCATCATCTTGTGTAATTTTACTAGTTAAATTAACCGTAATTGCTGCCATATCCTCATCCCTTTCATTGAACACTCTTGGTTGATATTTGCTATAATTTTATGTGGTTACAATCTATTTTAGTATATAATTCAAAAAATTAAATTATCAAGCTTGGTGGTTTTTATGGCAAGATTTCAAAGTGAAAAATTAAAACAAGAAGTTGTGCTCCGTGACCCTGTTCACGGTTATATCCATATCGAAGATAAAGTTGTCCTAGACGTTGTTAAGGCCAAGGAATTTCAACGCATGCGCAGAATTAAGCAGTTGGGACCTGTTAACTACGTCTTTCCAGGTGCTACTCATACCCGGTTTGAACATAATCTAGGTGTATATGAACTTACTAGAAGAATTTGTGATATTTTTGCAAAAAAATATCCTTCTATCACACCAGGTGATGGTCTATGGAATGATGATAATCGCTTATTAGTTGAATGTGCAGGCTTACTTCACGACATTGGCCATGGTCCATATTCTCATACTTTTGAACATTTATTTAATACTAATCATGAAAAAATTGGACAAAAGATCATTACAGATCCTAATACTGAAATCAACAAAGCTTTAAAACAGGTTGCACCTAATTTTCCTGAATTGGTAGCCAGCATAATTGCTAAAACTTATCCTAATCCACAAGTAGTTAAGATGATCTCTAGTCAAGCTGATGCGGACAGAATGGATTACTTGCAACGAGATGCATACTTTACAGGCGTTAACTATGGTCGATTTGATTTATCCCGCATTTTACGCGTTATCAGACCTTATCAAAACGGAATTTGTTTCACTAACAACGGTATGCATGCCGTTGAAGATTATATAGTCTCTCGCTATCAGATGTACCAACAAGTTTACTTCCACCGCGTAGGCCGTTCCATGGAGGTTATTTTACAGCATTTACTTGAACGTGCAAAAGATATTTACGAAAAGGGCAATTTAAAAGTTACTTCTAGTCTAGCTAGCTTTTTAGAAGGGAATTGGACTCTTGATGATTATCTTAATTTAGATGATGGCGTCATGGAAACAAACTTTTTAATGTGGACTGAAGCGCAGGATCCTATTTTATCAGATTTAGCTAAAAGATACTTATACAGAAAACCTTTTGCTAGTGTAAGAATTGACGAAGAAACTAAAAACCTATTGCCTAAACTGAGAAATATTATTAAGCAAACAGGATTCAATCCAGATTACTACACTGCCACTAATTCTGCTTTTGACGAGCCTTATGACGCTTATAAGCCATCAGGTAAAAATGCTAATAGTCAAATTGAAATCATGCAAGATGATGGCAGTTTAATCGAATTATCCCAGCTTAGTCCTTTAGTTCGAGCATTAAATGGTACTTTCCAAGGTGATGAGCGCTTCTTCTTCCCTAAGACCATGCTTTCACATGACGAAGATCAACCGCAAATTTTTGATCCCCTTTATGAACAATTCCAAAAATACGTCAAAAATGGAGCATTAAGATACTTAAGAAAGCCTCGTAAGAAGTAAAATAGATTTATATAGAAAAGAGGTATCTGTTATGAATAATGACGATTTAAATACAAACGTAAGAACTCAAATTAATCCCGAAGACGAGATTGAACATGTCGAAAAAAGTGGCTACAGACAAGTCAAAGACTTAATGAATACTATTCATGGTTATTGCATGGATTATACTAAGCTATCATTTGATTTCATTCATGACAACAAGGACTTAATTAAGGATATTGTGAAGACAGGATGCAAGACTGGTATGGTCGTCAGCATCGCCGCAGCAAGCGTAAGTATTGCTAAAGCTTTATCTAAAAATGAATAAATTTAATTAATAAAATGGGCTAGCCAAAAACTAGTCCATTTTTGTTTGCTTTTTTTCTTTCAATTCAAGTAGCAACGCATATAAAGCCCCATATAAGTTGGCATCATTACCATACTTTGCGGCTACTACGGGTGGAGCAATCATTTGCTTACCAATCATTGGATTATTTTCTAAAATTTTATGCAATTGATTATTAATCTCTTCAATTAAGACTGGTTGTGCACTAATTCCACCGCCAATTACAAATTTGGAAGCATTAATGATAGTTTGGATATTAATGATCATGATAGCCACATTGCGACAATAACGTTGAAAGATTGCCAATGCACGTAAATTTTCTTCATTAATCGCTTTAAAAGCTGCTACACCATCATCTAGATTCGAAACATTACCTAACGCTAAATTGATTTTTTTAATCATATTAACCGCTGAACAGGTATAACCAGTATATGCTGCCATATTTTTGGCGCCTATTCCAGCGTTAGTAATCATCCAGCTAAGCTCTCCTGCTTGAAATGTCCAACCATGAACGACTCGATGATTAACTACTATCCCACCACCAACGCCAGTTCCTAGAGTAATAGCGACGCCATCAGCTACATCATGTAATTCACCATGCCATTGCTCTGCTAAAGCCGCAGCTTTACCATCATTTTCTACGCTAACCGGTACCTGATATTTTTTGCCTAAAGTTTCTTGTAAATTCAGCCCATCAAGAAATGGCAGAGCACCACCAAAATAAATAACTTTGTGCTTAGTATCAATCTTACCTGGTGCGCAAACAGCAATTCCCTTAAACTGTCCTCGATATTTATCTGCTACTTGATAAATTGACTGCATAAACGCAGCAAGACTTTCTGTATTCGTCTCTACTCTGTCTTTTTCAAAAATTTTTCCTTCTTCATCAATCAAGGCATATTTCAAATTTGTGCCGCCAATATCAAAAGATAAGTATTTTGCCATGTTTTTCACCTAATACAAAAAACGGCTAGTCAATCGACTAGTCGTTTTTTTTAAATCTTTAATTATTCATTCTTGTCTGCTTCATATCTAGTATTAAACAATGGGCTAAGTGCCTTATGTTCTTGAATGTACTTGATAGCATCCCCCATAAGTGGACCCACTGATACTAAAAGCATCTTGTCGAGCTTCTTTTCAGCTGGTTGATTAATTGAATCAGTAAGAACTAAGTTCTTAATTGGTGAAGCATTTAATCTCTTGATAGCTGGACCAGAAAGAACAGCATGAGTTGCACTAGCATAAACTTCAGTAGCACCTGCATCAATTAATGCTTGAGCTGCTAAAGTAATAGTACCAGCAGTATCAATCATGTCATCAATGATAATTGCACGCTTACCCTTAACATCACCAATAATATTCATAACTTCGGCGACATTAGCCTTAGGACGACGCTTATCAACGATTGCGATAGGACAACCTAAGAATTCAGCAAGCTTTCTAGCACGGTTAACACCACCGTGATCAGGTGAAACAACAACTGCGCCTTCTTCTAAGTTGTTACGTAAGAAGTAATCAGCAAGAAGTGGAGCACCCATTAAGTTATCAACTGGAATATCAAAGAAACCTTGAATTTGTGGAGCATGTAAATCAAGTGACAAAATACGATTTGCACCTGCAGTTTGAAGCATATCAGCAACAAGCTTAGCAGTAATTGGTTCACGTGCACGAGTCTTACGGTCTTGACGAGCGTAACCATAGTAAGGCATCACAATGTTAATTGTACGAGCACTGGCACGACGTACAGCATCAATCATAATCAAAAGTTCCATTAAATTGTCATTTACTGGATCACTGGTGGATTGAATGAGGTATACGTCTTTACCACGTACAGTTTCATCAATATTAATTTGAATCTCGCCATCACTAAAACGTTCAACACTTGACTTTGAAAGTGGTACGCCCACACGATCAGCAATCTTTTGTGCTAATGGCACGTTTGAGTTGAGGGCAAAAATCATCATATCGTCTTTATAGGACATAATTTCCTCCGTAAAAATAATTAACCAGCTCTATTTTAGCAAAAGTTGTTCCAAAAAGAACCATGTACACCTTAATTATAACAAGATTTTTTGTTTTAACAGTAAAAAAGCGGTAAAAGCACTAACTATTCCTCACTAAAAAAGTTAGAATATACTTGTACTTTCTAGTACAACGAAAATATCCTAAAAAAATAAGACATAGCGTCTTTTGACGCTACGTCTTATTTTATTTTTCTCTTAATTAACGATTAATAGCTGAGTTTTGAACAGCGTAGTCATTAATGTTTAATGATTGTGTATAACCGTTAGTTACGATTGATAAAGTAGTGTTGTTATTTGAGAATTGAATTGCGCTTTCTGGAACGTTATTAGCATTTGCAACTGCTTTAACAATTGCAGTTACTTCATCTGGAGTCAAGCTGTTAAGGTTAGCTACAGCAATCTTAGCACCGTTAAGCTTAGCCTTAGCACTAGTAATAGCACTTTCTGCTTCGTTAACTTGACCGATAGTTGCACTAGCATTGTTATTTACTATAGCACCATCTGTAATAGCCTTGTCGTATGCAGCCTTAGCAGTTGAGCTTGAAAGCTTGTAAATCTCTGAAGCCTTAACACTAGCAGCTTCATTGATGCTTTGAGTCAACTTAGCCTTATCAGCAGTAGTAGCTACAGTAACATCAGCCTTAGCTTGTTCTGGAGTGTTAACAGCATTCAAAATCTTACCATCAACAGTTACTTCATCCTCCTTTAAGTAACCTCTACCACTAGCTAACTTGTAGAACAATTGTGGAGTTGAGTTCACTGAAGTTGCAATGTATCTTAATTCAGAAACTTGTTGACTTACACCAGCATCGAATATTCTATTAGCGTATTTTTGACCTTTAATGTCGTAAAGTGAAACAACGCCCTTAGTAATTACCTTAGTTGAATTTACATCTTCAGTATCTGGAACTTCAACAGTTGCTGCACCATCTGGTTCATTAATTGGATCAAGTTCTTCGCCCTTAACCTTGCCTACATTAGCAGCCTTAACAAATTGATCATCGCCAATCTTGTAGTAAAGCTTGGTACCAATGTATCTAGCTTCTGTGGTTTTAACGGTCTTGCCCTTCTTAACAAGCTTCTTCTTGGTCTTACCTTCACCGTTATAAATGTAGGCATTCTTCTTTAAAGTAATGGTAGTTGGTCTATCAACATTACCAGCCTTAACGAAAGCAGTACCTTCTTTATCAAGTTGGTAATACTTCTTACCCTTAATATTCACAGTACCGTAAGTATCAATTTCTGTACCCTTAGTAAGCTTTGACTTACCTTCATACTTCTTGATACGCTTACCATTTACGTCGTATACATAAGCATTGTGAATTAACTTAGTGCTGGTACTATCTTCTGATTCATCAGTAGAAGGCTTATTTGAAGAAGTATTCTTTGATGATGTCTTTTTAGTTGATAAACTAGTTGCAACTTTACCATCTACGTTAGCAGCCTTAATGTATGCCCCACCACCAAGACTGTAGTAAAGAACACCCTTAATAGTCTTAGTACCATTTGAATTTACAGTTACACCTTTAGCAATAGTAGTGTATTTAGCGCTACCCATGTAAGTCTTAAGACGCTTACCGTTCTTGTCATATACATAAGCGTTGTGAGTTAACTTAATAGTATTAGACGTAGTCTTTTTTGAAGTAGTTGTCTTTGATGAAGCAGCTTTTTTAGTAGTCTTCTTTGAAGTTGACTTCTTTGTTGAAGTGGTCTTTTTAGTAG
>NZ_PCYT01000055.1:0-11018 GCF_002553735.1 Lactobacillus sp. UMNPBX17 | reverse complement strand
ATTAGATAAAATCTATCAAACAGCGTAAGTGTTCAATTTATTATTGCAATTTACGATTATTATTTTCTAAATAAGACTGCCAAACTTTCATGCCGTATCTAGCTGATAAAGAAGATATTTCATGAGTACGTAATCCAGGATATTAAGGATCTTCAGATAGCGATTTTAATGCTTTTCCCCATTTTTTGTATAAAACTGTATCTTTTTTACTAATTGAACCATTCCGATAACTTACCTGTAATTCCTGCCATAATTCAGCCATCTGGGGAATACCCATTTTGATTTTAAACCGCATTCTAAAAATCTGATAAGTCTACTGGAGCAGACACTTTTCCTTTCTCAAAGTTTGCAATAGATTCATCCATTACTTCCAGAGCCTTATTTGAAACATCTTTTGGCTTAACCAATTCTCTAGGTTCTAAAACTAAACATCCATTATCATATTCCTTAACATCATAATATTTAAATTTAGATTTACGTAATGTTATTCTCTTTTTACTATCTGTATGAGCAATGTAATTATTAACGACTTGCATAATTAAGCCCTCTCTTTCCGTGGGATTTCCCACTAATATTATATCATATTTACGCTAGTCAAAAAAAAGCAGTCATTAAATGGCTGCTTCATATAATATTTCTATTTCCCCAAATTAACAAAAGTATTAAAATTCATGTAGTGATAATGAACTCGCATGTTTGACACTTCAAACGGCGTTCCATCATCTAAAAAGAAAATACCTTCCATAACACCAACTGGCTCATTTTCTTTTAAATGCATCTGCTTTTGATCTTCAGCATTCGAAGGCTCAACTGTAATATTCAAAAATGCCTTAGTTACAGTTTTGCTTTGTTCATCTTCCAAATAATTAAATAAAGAGCTCTGCAACGTTTCAGGCTTCAATTCCGGCATAATTTTAATAGGTAAATAACCTGTTTCAATCAAAAATGGCTGTTCATCGAGTAAACGCAGGCGCTTGAATTCATAAACAAAAGCATTTTCATTTAAAAATAAGTCTTCCGCAATTTCTTTGGTAGCTTTAATCACCTGAAAATCTAACAGTTTTATTTGCTGCTTTTTACCAGGCACCTTAAAACTATCAGTGATTCCCAAGTTCGAGCCGTCATAACGAAACATCGCCTGATTTTTCAAATACAGTGGATTAATAAACGTGCCACTACCTCGCTTTTTAAAAACGATCCCTTGTTGGGCCAATAATTCTAGGGCTCGTTTCATCGATGAACGACTAACGTCATAATGCTTAGCTAAACTACGCTCATCGGGAATCCGCATCCCATTATATTTATTATTTAAAATATTTTGTTTAATATCCTGCATTACTGTCCGATAAACATAATCTGCCATTATTCTCTTCCTTGATCAGAATTTTTAATACTATCAATAAACCACTTTGAAAATTGCTCTAGATCTACATCTGTTGCAATTTCTGCATTAGCATGTTCTTGATCCATAAAGTTAATTACACTTGCACCATATGTAAATTGACCGCGCAATTCAATCTCTACGTTAGCCTTTTTCAAGGTAAACATTTCTGGATGAAGCAAAATGCCCACAGCCGTTGGATCATAAATCTTAATACGAGGATCACCATCTGGCTCATGAATATGTGAAAATAGTGAGTAAAGCATGTTGCCGACTTCACCACATTCCTTTACCTTGCTCATTTGATCTTGGGTTAAATGAGCCTTATTGCCGATTTCAAGCGGCGCCACCTTAATTGGTAAACCGCTGTGGAAAACAACTTGAGCAGCTTCAGGATCTCCCGCAATATTGTATTCAGCAAGTGGACTGTGATTGCCGCGACCGATGTTACCGCCCATGATGACGATTTGATCAATATTTTTCTTTACTTCAGGATATTGTTTAAAAAGCAAAGCATAGTCAGTTAACGGTCCAATTCCAAGTAAAGTAACTTTTTCAGGACTATTCTTAATTTCTTCAGCCATCACAGTTGCAGCAAGGCCTGGCTTAACCAAACTGCGATCTGCTTCTTCAAAATCAAAGCCAGCGATACCAGTTTTACCATGTACTGATGCGGCACTAATCATTGGTGCAACTAATGGTTGATTAGCCCCCACTACTACGGGAACCTTGGTGTGCAAAAACTTTTCTAAATTCAAAGTATTTTGCAAAGTATATTCAAGTTGAACATTTCCCCAGGTTGGCACGATCATTCTGACATCAAGTTCTTTAGCAAAAAGGCTGATCGTCATTGCTGCAATATCGTCAATTCCTGGATCTGTACTAATAATTAAAGGTTTCTTATTCATAAATTCTACCTCTTCTAAGCGTATTAAGTATATTTATAATAACAAAAAACCGACCAAATAAAAAAGTGGTTCGATCTAATCTAACTGAAAAAAGCCTAGCTTGGCTAGACTTTTTTCAGTTACTTTTTAGTTTGTTTCTTAGGTTTAATTCGCTTAATATAGCTTTCTTGATGCTTGCCTAAGATCAATGGTACTCGTTCTACCACTGTATCTGCATACTCTAAACCAAACCAAGAAGCTGGGTTAGAAGATAGATTTTGCAGCCAGACTCTAGCCTCGACCATAAACTTCTCATAACCAGTCAATTTAGTTAATGGACTAATTGCATCATTAACAATGACGAAGGAGAAGTCACCTACATCTCTACCAGGAGTAGTAGTGAATCTTTGTAGTTGAGCCTCAATAGTACCATCTGCAATCAATTCATGAACAATTTGCCGTAAGTAGACGTTAACGCTAGTTTGCTTTCTAAAACCTAGATAAAGCTGAACGTTGATTACGTTCTTAGTACCGTACGTATTTACTGCATATTCTGCGGTATATGGTTCGTTTGTTACATTGACAGTAACAAACCAATAGGCTTTAGCACGTTTAGGTCTTTTATCCAAAATTGAATAAAGTATCTCACGCTTAATGAACTTATTATACGCGTGGTGCTAGTTAAATCGTTCTAGACAATATGCCATATTATAGGTCAAAATGGCTATTTCTAGCCGCTGTTGAAAGCCTGCTAGATTCCTTGCTCGGTTGTTTTCAGTATTGTAATAGCTAAGCAAGAAAAAGTCGCTTTCAATCGTTCTCCTAATTGCCATTAATTAGTGATCGTTATGCTTTTTAGAGCCTTTCATATTTTTGCGATATGGCGTCCAAAGCACATATCCCATACGCTCGTCTCTTTGGCATCATGTACCGACGCCTTAGTAACTGCGTAATCAAGCAGATAGCCATCATCACTCACTATCGCGTGGACCTTGAAGCCATAATAGTAGACTTTTTTGGTGGCTTTATAGCCAATATCGGCTATGCCACGGAAAATTTTAACGCGATAATTGCGAACAGGCTGACAAACTGGAACAGGAAAACTGTCAATAATCAAAAATTCTCCAGCAACCCTTACTTCTTTATTCCAAGCTTGACGGATACAGCGAATTAAAGGCAGGAGCATCCGAGCTCGCCGATTAAAGCGAGAATGAGACAAGCCAACAAAGAATTTACAAAATCTTCGTTGAGACTCAATCCCAATTTCAGTTTGCCAAATGAGCATCGCTAAGATAGAGCTGTCAGAAAGCTTGGTACGATCAACATTTTTGCGATGTTTAAGCTTATCGGGAGCATAGAGTTTATACAGAGAGCGGCAGATTACATTTAAGCGACTAAAACTAACTTGTAAATGGTGAGAGAAACGATTAAGCTTGAGGTAGTTCAATTAGATCAGACTCTTTTCTATTAATCTAAGTTACAGCTTGAGTCTAATCCGATTGGACTTTTTTGATAACTAAAACGATTTAACTAGCACCACGCGTTTGCAGATCAGTAAAACTAGTTGGATCATTGATAGCAATAATCTCCTCACTGATTTGCGGATACAGCCTGCAGACTACACTATACGGAAAAATTATTGATAGAGCTAAATCTTGTTCTCCAGAACGATTTCTAATCGAATGTATTTCCTGAGAATTAACAATAAAGATTTTTCCAGGCTTAGTGTTATATTTTTTACCGCTAATTTGAAAATTATCGATGTTTCCTCTTATCGTATAGCTAAGTTCAATCCCACGATGCCAATGCGGAGCAATATAAAACGGAATTTTATTGTCATGAAAAACGAAATACCATACGTTTAACGGATCGGTAGGAATTACTACTTCGTGAAGATTCTTTTCAGACATTATAGTTTTTCACCATTAACGTGTAGCAACAAGTTGTATAAAGCTCCAAATAAATTTGCATCATTCTTAAATTTAGCTTCAACAATCTTAGGACGAGTCAAAGTCATCTTGTACATTGGCATTTGATCCAAAAATTGATCATATGCACGATTGATTTCTTCAACTAGAATCGGTTGCGCTGAGATTCCACCACCAATCGCAATTGTTGTCAAATCTACTACTGATTGGATATTAACAATGATGCCAACCACATCCCAGCAATAGGAACGTAGTATTTTCAAAGCTTGCTCATTGCCCGAATTGATAGCTTCAAAAGCAGCTAAGCCATCAGTTTCATCCTCATTGCCGATCGCTTTAATGACCTGGCTAACCATGCGAACTGCCGAGCCCATAGTTCCAGCAATATCATCAAAACCCATTTCTTTGGCCATCTTTAAAACCATGAAGCTCAATTCACCGGCTTGGAAGTGAGCACCATTTAATAAGCGACCATTCACAATTATTCCGCCACCTACTCCTGAACCAAGAGTAATAGCAGCACAATTTTGCAAGTCCTTCAAATTTCCTAGCCAATTTTCAGCCAAAACACTAGCCTTGCCATCATTTATTACTGCGACTGGAATGTTGAGATCCTTATATATTTCTGAAAAATCAATCCCATCAAGAAATGGCAATGCGCCACCGAAATGAATCTTCGTGTATTCAATTTTACCTGGTGCACAAAAAGCTAGACCCTTGATATCTTTTTCAGCGTAATTTTTAACTACTTGATCAACTGTCGTCAAGAACTTTTCTTTTTCATGTGGTGATTTTGTTTTGCCCTTTTCAATAATATTGCCGGCATTGTCTAACAAAGCATATTTTAAGTTAGTCCCACCAATATCAATACTTAGATAATTTTTCATCTCATATGTATTCGCTTTCATTATCATTACCACAATTGTACTCAAAGCTCAAAAAGCAAACAAGCCAAATATTGATCATAATTTGGCTTGTTTGACATTATTTAGTTTAAAATTTTACGCTTCTTTTCTAGTTTGTTGGCTGATTAAAGCAAAATCAAGATGACGATAAGCATTCAATAAAACTATGGTACTTAAGAACCAAGTAGCCGGATAAATCCAGTTGGCCATCCGAATATCCTGGAAAAATGGCTTGGTACCTAATAAAACTGCTAACCTTACTACAACCCAGCAAAGCATCATTGCTAACATTGGGATCGTCGCTTTCCCTGCACCACGCATTACTGAAGCAATTAAATGCGTAATCGCAACCAAGAAAAAGAAGAAACCACAAACTCTTGCACGCCCAACACCAAAGGCGACGACCGAAGGCGTCGGATCAAATAGCGCGATCAGTTGCGGCGCAAAGGTAAATACGCTTAAGCCGATTATTTCCGCAATCAGCACTGCCAAAATCACTCCAAACCGAACACCCTCTTTAATTCGCTTAATTTTTCCGGCACCAAGGTTTTGCGCCACAAACGTCGTCAAAGCTAAAGTGAAACTAGTTACTGGTAGAAAAGCAAAACCCTCAACGCGAGTATAGGCCCCGATTCCTGCAACTGCATGTGCACCAAACATGTTGATATATGATTGAATAACCACATTAGACACGGAAATTAACGAATTCTGTAATCCTGATGGTAAACCATAATCAATCGTCAGCTTCAACATCGGCCGATATATTTTAAGATGGCGCAGATCTACCCGACTTGGACCTTTTAGCTTACGCAATTTATTATAAGCAAGACAAGCAGAAAATGTTTGTGCTATTACTGTAGCCAAAGCTGAAAAGCCAACGCTTAAATGAAGCCAATAGATAAAAATAATGTCAAAAGCAATATTTACTACTGATGAGGCAATTAGGTAATACAAAGGACCCTTACTATCACCATTGGCTTGAAGGATACTAATAAAAGTGTTGTACATAACAAAGCCCATTGATCCCAAAAAGTATACTCGTAAGAATTCTACTGATTCAGGCATAATGCTTTTTGGCGTTCCCATTAATATCAGAATTTGTGGAGTCAACACTACACCAATGATTATCAACAAAAAGCCACAAATAAAGCCCACAGCAACCACTGTAGCCACTGCTTCGCGTGTGTGTTGATCAATTTTAGCACCAATACATTGTGCTATTACTACTCCTGCACCCATCGCTAGTCCTTGGAATAACCCGATTAGCAACATGATCAAACTTCCAGACGATGAAACTGCAGCTAAAGCATTCGACCCAATTACATTACCAACTACCAACGAATCGGCAGCACTATACATTTGTTGGAATAAATTTCCCAAAAATAGTGGAATTGCAAATTTAATTATCTGACTTCGATATGAGCCTTCAGTCATTACAATCGCGTCATTATCCACCTAATTCCCCCTTACTTATCCAAACCGTTAAATAAATATCATCTTAACTTATAATTTAATTAAATCACAGGGAAAACAACTATACAAACAGTGACTTGGTTCTCCAAGTACCATGATGCCACCGGTAGATCATCAACATTGCGCGCAAACTTTCATCGATCGCATATGCAATCCATACACCTACTAACCCCATATGAAAGACAATTGCCAATAAATATGAAAATGGCAAGCTAATTAGCCATAGCACAGTTAAACTACATGCAAGCGGAAATCTAACATCCCCACTCGCATTTAATGATCCTACCAAAGTCATATTAACCGCTCTTGCTGCTTCAAGAATAATTTCGACCAAGAAAACCCAGCGTGCCAATTCAATGATTTCAGGTTTATTTGTATAAATATGCATAATTGGCGTAATAAAAATAAAGGTCACGATTGAAATTGAAGTTGAAATTCCCACATTTTGTACCATTGACCGAAAGCCTCTTTGATATGCTCCTTCGAAATCTTTTGCGCCAACAGTACGACCAATAACAATTTGATTTCCTTGACATAAGGCTGAAGCCGTTAAAAATACAAATTGGGTAATCGCTGAAACATACGATTTGGTAATCAATACATTAGTTCCTAAAGTAGCAACAATCATTGTGACTACCACTTGAGCCCCAGAATAAGAGACTGATTCACCTGATGAAGGTAATCCTAACTTAAGAATTTGTTTTAAAAATGGTATCGAAAACCGTTTGAAGTTAACTTTTAACACATTGAACTTCACATATCGCTTAACTAAATAAATTGCTACAATCCCCGCACAAAATTGGCCAAAGATACCTGAGATTGCAATCCCTCTAACGCCAAAATTAGGTAAGCCGAATGGTGAGAACAGCACCAAATAATTCCCACAAACCGCAAGAATATTAGCGATAGTTGGCACAATCAAAGCTTGCAAGGTTAAACCATGCGTTCTCAAGCAGGCTAACATGACAGAATTTAACGCCAAAATAATCGTTCCTGCTCCGTACAGCTGCATATAAGGGATCGCAATTGCAATTACATCATCTGGAATGTTCAAGAAGCGTAACAGAGGATATGGCAAAAGAATAAAAATAGCTCCTAAAAGCAAACCAATTCCAATTGCTCCAAAGATTGCTGTATTCATTACCTTAGGAATCTCTTTGTGTTTTTTTGGCACCAAGAAATTGCGCAATCATGATTTGTGTACCTACCGTTACAAACCCATAAACATTATATGACAAGCCAAAAAATTGGTTGCAGGCACCAACAGCAGCTACAGCCACTTCATCAAAGTGAGAAATCATCCATACATTGACGTTTCCCACCATCACATTGAAGAGAAATTCAATAAAAATTGGCCAGCTTAGAATGATTAATTCTTTGTCTGATCGGTTTAAAAGCTTCATGGCAATACCTAACCTTTCAAAATAAAATTGAAACCGTTTTATTCGATTTGTACATATTTTATTCTATACACATAAAAGGTAAAGACAAAAGCTATACTTTTTTCAATTAATCTTGATATCTGAAATTTAGTCCCAAGCTAATTCATAAACCTTATTTGAAACAGTTTTATTTTTACCGTTAACATTAGCATGGTATGCAACAGTTAAGTAACCGTGATTCTCATCAATGATTTGGATACTTTCAACTTCACTATGTTCACCTGAAATATCTAATCCACCAAATGCACTTAAATTTACATTTTCCCATTGAGATTGGTCATTACGAGCATAAAATGGAATCTTTACAATTTCCTTGTGATAGTATGACCATGAACCATTACTTAAACTTGGTGATTTTTGACTAGTAATATAAATATTACCAGAATTATCTAGATCACGCGTGGTGCTAGTTAAATCGTTCTAGACAATATGCCATATTATAAGCTAAAATAGCTATTTCTAGCCGCTGTTGAAAGCCTACTGGACTTCTTGCTCGATTATTCTCAGCGTTGTAATAACTAAGCAAAGAAAAGTCGCTTTCAATGCTTCTTCTAATTGCCATCAATTGATGATCATTATGCCTTCTAGCTCCTTGCATATTTTTACGATATGGCATCCAAAGCACATATCCCATGCGCTTTAGATTAGTAGCTAGATTTTTGCCTAAATAACCTTCATCTCCTAAAAGATAATGGTTGGCTGGATGAGCATCGATCATCAATTCTACTGTCTCTTTGGCATCATGTACTGACGCTTTAGTAACTGCATAGTTAAGCAGATAGCCATCATCGCTTACTATTGCGTGGACCTTGAAGCCATAATAATAGACTTTCTTGGTTGCTTTATAACCAATATCAGCTACGCCCCGAAAGATCTTGACACGATAATTGCGAACAGGCTGGCAAACTGGCACTGGGAAACTATCAATAATCAAAAATTCTCCAGCTGTCTTTACTTCTTGATTCCAAGCCTGACGGATACAACGAATTAGAGGCAAGAGCATCCGAGCTCGCCGATTAAAGCGAGAATGAGACAAGCCAACAAAGAATTTACAAAATCTTCGTTGAGACTCAATCCCAATTTCAGTTTGCCAAATGAGCATCGCTAAGATAGAACTATCAGGAAGCTTGGTCTGATCAACATTTTTACGATGTTTAAGTCCATCAGGCGCATAAAGCTTATATAGCGAGCGACAAATCACATTTAACCGATTAAAACTAACTTGTAAATGGTGAGAAAAACGCTTAAGCTTGAGATAGTTCAATTAGATCAGACTCTTTTCTATTTAAATTACTTACAACTTGAGTCTAGTCTAATTGGACTTTTTTATTAACTAAAACGATTTAACTAGCACCACGCGTACTTATTATACTTAACCTTTGCCATATAAACAACATTAGTGGCATAAACAGGGTAATCTTCGCAGTGGCTTAAATCTGTCAGCATTTCTGTATACTCGTCTAAACGAACGTAAGCATTCTTAGCTTCACGCTTATCACGAATCTTATTTCCATAAAACCAAACATACATGATTGCCAAGATAAAGCCAGCAATTAAAACAGTTACGTAACCGCCATGTAAGAATTTAGTCAAACTGGAGATTAAGAACATCCCTTCAATAAAAGCAAATGCAATCAAAAAGATCACACGTAAGTAAAGTGGTTTGCCTTTTTTACCCAAGTATTCAAACAATAATATTGTAGTCATCAACATAGTGACAGTAATTGCCAAACCATATGCTGCTTCCATGTGGTGTGAAGTTCTGAATAAGAACACAATTGCTACAGTTACCACACAGATCATTTTGTTAATTGATGGAATATAAATTTGTCCTTTTTCAGTTGAAGGATAAATAATATTCATTCTTGGTAAAAACTTTAAACTGCTGGCCTCAGCGACCAAAGTAAACGATCCAGTAATCAATGCCTGGGAAGCAATGATAGCTGCGATCGTAGCCAAGGCAATGGCAAAAAGACGCAAATTGCTAGGAACAACTTCAAAGAATGGATTGAAGTCACCATTACCAGCATGATAGCTAGCATTATGCAAAATCCAAGCGCCTTGGCCTAGGTAGTTTAATGAAAGACAAACAAATATATATGGCCAAGAGCCCATAATATTCGCTTTACCTACGTGTCCAACATCCGAATATAACGCTTCAGCACCAGTAGTAGCCAAGAAGACAGAACCCAAAATTAGGATCCCGACTTTATTAGCTGGACTAAACAAAATTCGAATAGCATAAATGGGATTAATCGCTTCCAAAAGACTCCAATCATGGCTCAAGTTAACAATGCCAACTACTCCTAAAAAGGTAAACCATACCAGCATAATTGGACCAAATGCTTTACCAATAACGCTGGTTCCCATCCTCTGAATTGAGAATAGAATTACCAAAATGATGATAGTAATCATAATTACAACTTCTTGAGAAGGAACCGGAATCACATCACCAAAGCGCATATTCTTTAACCCTTCAATCGAAGTGGTAACGGTCACTGCTGGTGTCAAAGTACCATCGGCAAGCAGAGCTGCACCACCAATCAGAGCCGGGATAACCAGCCACTTGGCTCTTTTTCTAACTAAAGCATAAAGAGAGAAGATTCCTCCTTCGCCATGATTAGTTGCCTTCAAAGCAATCATGACATATTTGACAGTAGTCAACAAAGTTACTGTCCAAAGAATTAACGAGATTGAACCAACGATCAATTCTCGATTAACGTTGGCAATCCCGCCATTTTCAGTCACAATTGATTTCATTACATATAACGGACTTGTTCCAATATCACCATACACAATACCTATGGCGATCAACAATCCCGCAAAACTCATCTTTTGCTTTTTAGTAATTTTATTCATGTCTAATAATCCTCTACAACACTTAAAAATAAAATCTTCACTAGAATAGATAATTAATCCAGTGTTTACAATAAAAATATATTTTTAAGAAACTGTCAAATCTTTTGTGTAAATAGATCTTTCTCGTAAATTGATTTTTTAAT
>NZ_PCYT01000054.1:0-11590 GCF_002553735.1 Lactobacillus sp. UMNPBX17 | reverse complement strand
AAAAGGCTTAACTCCGAAAGAATATCGGAATCAAGCCTCTATTAATCCTGTATTTTAAACTGTCTAATTTTTAGGTCTCAGTTCACATTGAACATATTGGTCTTTTTTTATTAACTACCAATTAATCTTAAAAATTTTGTTCTTTCGAGTTGTATAATCTGAACTATCATGGTAGGCAACAGTCAGATAAAGATCATTTTCACTATTAACTTGAATACCTTCAAATTCTGTAGCATATCCCGATTCATTTAATTTAAAACTATTATCTAAACGAATTATATCCCATTCAGAAGCTTCAGTAGCTTCCCATGGAATTTTGACTATTTTTCTAGGTTTAGAATAAATATCTGTTTGATCTGGATGTGCCTCACTTGAAATATAAATATTCAGGTTATCATCAATATCATATCCTTGTAATGATGTAATTTCTTTTACTAGACCTTTAATTTTAAATGCTTTCAAGCACTGATCAGCTAATGCGTCTGTCTTCAAATTTACATCACCTGTACCAACTCTATCTAAAGCATTGTTAACATCTTCCAAATTATAAAGTGAAAAATATCCTGTGTCACTTTTATCTACAGTAACAATTAAAAAATAACTATAATTTGGAGATGGAGATACGGCTGCTTCAGATCTAACCAAGTCATTACCACTATATGCTAATCCAAATTTCCTACCAGCTTGATTTAAATTGGAAATGCGAGGTAATTGCGTGTTGAATTTATATTCAGCTTTACTGAACTTTACTCTAGCAATTTGAGTATCCCAATAAATTGAAGGATGATCAGGATCTTTTTTAGGCTTAGTACCGATAAACCATTCACTTGCTCCACTATAAGAATCTGTCCGATTAGCATATTCCCAAGTTTGAGTATGACCACCAGCTGCTTGCAAAGTTTTATTAGCAGGAACAGAATGAATCCCATCTAAATACAATCGCTCAACATTACTATTCTTGCCTTTTCCTTTCACAAAATCTCTCCCATGACGAGCACGATATACTACCGCATCTGTACCCTGTTTTAGTAATTGAAGAGCATAATTGTAGGTCTTTCCAACATTACCCTTTTGAACTACAACCTCATGTAAGCCATTCAACCCATACATTTTCTCTATATTCGCATTTGTAATATCAACCATAATAAAACCTCCAAAAAATCTACTTATCCTGAGTCTCGTGCAAGTCATTCATTTGCTTTGCAACCTCCGCAAAAATGTCCTGCACTTCTTGTTCACTCAACTTAAAGCCCTTAGCTTGCAAGCCATCAACTACTGCATTGCCAACTCGATTGATCTTCTTTTCATCAGATAAATTCTCTTGGTCATACATGTTGATGTAGCTTTTCATTAGATTGCTTGTAACGATACGCAATCTTTCCAGCCTTTTATTCTTAAAGTGAACATGACTCAAGATACCAACACTTACAACACTAATAACCCAAAACGCTAGAGCTATTAGTTCAACGTAATCATGAATATCCATGATTTCTTTCTTACTTACACACGTGTTTCTAGGCTTTTTCTTATTTCTTTCATACCTCGTTGACAGTTCTTATGCCACGTCTAAAGACTAATATCGCCAATACATTTTTAGTAAAAATACCTATTTAATAATTTAAAATATTCGGAGAATGCTTGCCATGATTGAATTAGAGCGTACTAAAGAATTAGCGAAAAAATATAAAATGAACTTACGTGAAGTGAATGATAAGACTGGGTTAGGTACTAATTCTATCTATAATTGGAAGAATAAAAGACCTGGTGGTGATGCCTTAGAAGCCGTTGCCGAAGTACTAAATACCTCAATCGACTATCTAAAGGGCAAAACCGATGATCCTACCCCTATACCTACAAAAGGACAACCAACTTCTATTCCACTAGACGAAGAAAAGCCTTATTCATATCATGGTTACAACGTTCCTGAGAGATATCTCAATATGATTCGAGGACTAATGGAAGATGACATTAAGGAAGGTCGCGCAGACAAGAAATGAGAAATCTAGACAAAGAAGAATTAATTGTATATTTGCTCAACTATGCTTTTAAGCATGGCCTTTCATACATCTTAGTTAGAGGCGAGCCATATGATCCTGCACTTTCGTTTAAACATAAGCACAAGATGATAATCAACACTAACTGGCACACTTCTAATGAATTGCCTTTTATTATTGGACACGAGATTGGACACTTAATGTTAGGTGATTCAGGTATTGCTTATTGGCCTAGCTTTTCAGGGCAAAACTCAGAAGAAGAGGAAGCAGATTTATTTTCTCTTAAGATTATTTACGACTATTCCTGCAAAAATGGTGACTACATTCAAGAACCAGGGACCTTCATGCAAAGCTACGGCATCCCCGAAAGAATGGCCACCGCAACCAAGCAACTTTTCAAAGACAATGACGACCTAATGTAGCAAAAAAACTGATGCTCCTAGCCTCATGGCTTAGATGCACCAGTTTTTTAGTTTTAAAATCTATTTTTAATTTTACTTTTTCGCAGCATCCTCTGCTTCAGCGACAGTGTTTGATGGTGTTAATTTCAAACCATTTGGATCAACTTTAACTTCACTTGCTTTTACGTATGCATTTTTAATTGGAACACGATCGGAAACATAGTCGCCATTGTTTGTTAAGCGATAAACGCTTCTATATTCACCATTCAAATGTAAACGATAGAATAGTTCAGCCTTATTTTCCTTGGCTACCCAAATGTATGATAAGCTATCAACTCTCCATACCAAATCGTTCTTCTTAATTCTAATATTTTGAGAAGTACCATCTGCATTGTAGACTTCAACTGGTTGATCCATAGTAATTAATGATTTGTCTGTTTTGTTATAACTCTGAACTGATAATTGCTTAGCAGCTTGAACATCATTATTATAAATCCAATAATCTGTTCCCTTAATATGATAAATTGCTAGCTCATTATCGTCATCACCGTCTTGCCCAGTACCAGCACGTGTCCCTTGTTCTAAACGGTCTACTACAAACTTATCACCTTTTTTAACACGTTTATTAGTACGTTGAACTTCAATCTTGCCAGGCACTTCTGTAAATAGATAAGTATATGGAGTAGTTACCGTTACAGTGGTTTCATCTTTACCAACTGGTTGGGTATTATTGGTTGTGGTGTTTGACGAATTATTAGAACTTGTTGAAGTATTAGTTCCGATAACTGGACCTAAGTTAGCAGTTCTAACATATTGCTTTCTTGGTCCGCCTACCTTGAAGTAGTGCTTGCCATTCTTAAAAGTGTAGTAGCCACCATAAGTAGTTACTATTTCGCCTTTGTATAACTTCCATTTCTTACTGCTTGCAGTCATACCGTAAGGTGTTCTTTGAGTGGAAGTACGGTAAATATAAGCATTGTGGGTTACTCTACGCCTTACACCATCAATGTTAGTTACTCTAACGTATTGATCTTTGCCTGAAATTTTGTAATATTGATTTCCTTTAATAGTTATAGGGGTTGGGTCAACATAAATTGAGCCATAGGTAATATATTTTTGACCTGTTGAATTGCCATCTTTATCATAAGCAATTGAATTATGCATAACTGTCTTTCTGACAGAATTATCTGCAGCTTGAACTGTGTGAGCCTGTGAGCTAAGTGGAAGCACTGGGCTTACAGCCATTAATGCTGCAACTGAAGCCAAGATAAGTTTATTCTTCTTCATTTTAATCATCTTTCTGTTAATATCTCGCTGATACTTCTATTATCTCCCCCCCAATTTTTAAGTCAATCAATATGGACATAAATGAAAATGGACTATAATTGTATTAACATTCAATACATTAAACTCCATTTAAAGAGAAACAAAAAACTGATGCTCCTAGCTTCATAACTTAGATGCATCAGTTTTTCTATCTTCTTTTAACGTATTTTTTCACTTTAAAGGCCAAATAAAAGTAAATTGTCGCCTTCAACGCCAATATTGTTATCTTTCTTAAGTTGCTTCAAAGAATTTACCACAAATTTCTTCTGACTACCCTTAAGCTTATTAGCAGCCTTCATCGCTGCATTAAAGTCGCGTTTATTTTGTTTATTCTTTAGACTAATAATGTTCTTATCAGCGCTTCTATTAGCAATTCTCTTCAATGGATTTACTACTCCACGCATCCCCTTGCTGTTGAAGTAATAATATTGAAGCATTGCTTGCGTAGTCCAGCAGCTGTACTTCTTATCCTTAGAAACTACTAAGTATAATGGAGCACCACTAATTTTGCCGTGGAATCTTACTACCTTTTCAACTCTAAATTTAACGTTTTGGACCTTAGCTGGACTAATTGTCTTGCCCTTGAAGGTTTCATAATGCGTTAAAGCATATTTGTAGTTGCTTTTACCTACATAAATAGGATCTGCATCCTTAGAATTTTTAATTCTTAAAACATAGCCTTGTTTAGTTAACTTAGGGTCATTTTCAATTACGGCCTTCGGATTAACATTTGTGGTTTTAGGTGCATTGCTAGCAGTACTTGCAGCTTGAACAGTAGCAGGCGCAACGCCTAAGAGAAGTCCCGCAATAACAGCAGAAGAAAACAACATTTTTTTGTTAAGTTTCATACTCAATTACCCCTTTATTCATGAATTCAGGAATATTATTGCACAAAAATTTTTGCCTGATGCATCGATTTTTCGCTTAATATTTTTCATGATAAGATTAATTTATAACTATCTTGAAAGAACACGAATGAAACGAATTTACTATTATCACAAAACTACCGATGACGTGGTCGACAGCCACGATCAAAATTTTAGCTTACCAGATGACTACGTAATTTTGCCCAATTCTCGTGGGGCCAAAATCTGGTCCGCCATTGCTCGTCGCCTCGCTGCAGGCTTTGGCTGGCTCGTCTTCCGCTTTTTCGACAACGTTAAGGTAATTGGCAAAGAAAAACTAAAGCAAGTCGACGGCGGCTATTTCATCTATGGTAATCACACCAGACCAATGGGTGACGTTTTTACATCCCTCACCATTTTTCCTATTAAGAACTTCTACGCGATCGCAGGCCAAGCCAACTGGGGCATCCCCTTCATCGGCAAATACCTAGTGCGCTACGGTGGCCTTCCCGTTGGCAAGGATGTGAAGCAATCAATTAAATTAATCAAAGCTATCCAAACTGTGATCAAGGATAAAAAAGGTGAAGTTCTAATCTACCCAGAAGCACACGTTTGGCCATACTACACCAAAATTCGTCCATTTGATGCAACCAGCATGCACTTTCCTGTTCAACTGAACGCACCAAGTTTCGTTATGACCAAAACCTACCATAAAAGATGCTTTAGCAAGCGTCCTCGCGCCGTTATTTATATCGATGGACCATTTTACCCAGATCAAACTTTAAGCCGTAAGGAAGCGCAAAATAAGCTTCACGACGAAATTCAAAAGACATTAATTGACCGAGCTAATCTCAGCGACTATGAATATTGTCAATATATCAAAAAATAAGGTTAAGAAACGTTTTTGCTTCTTAACCTTATTAGTTTGTCTTTAAGAGTTTTAGTTACCTAATTAACGCTCCATAACAAAATGTTGTCTTTCTTTTCCATCATGACATTACACAGAACACAATCTTGTTTCATTTGTTTTAAAGATCCTAAAACAAACTTGCGTTGATCACCCTTCAACTTTTTAGCAGCTTTGACTGCTAAAGCATAATCATGCTCATTTTTAGCAAGCCATTTACGATCAGTAATTTTGCCTTTAGAAGTAAACTTTTTATTTGGTCTGATAGGACTTCTTCCTTCTATTTTTTTCAATGGTTTAATCACTTTCTGAAAAGTCTTACTGTTTATAGCATAATATTGCAAGCCTGCATTTGGCGTCCAACCATTATATTTGTGATCCTTAGAGGTAACAAAATATTCTGGAGCACCACCTACGCCTTGAAAGTGCATAACCTTTTCAATCTTAAATCTAACATTCTTGATTTTCTTAGGACTAACAGTTTCGTTTCCTTTAAAATGTGGATTATTTACCATCTTGGCATAGTTGGATTTACCAACATAAATAGGTTGTGCTGAAGAATTAACATTTATAACATAGCCCCATTTACTAAGCTTAGGCGTATTTTGAATTATCATCTTAGGTGACTTTTTAGCATTTGTCGTAGTTGCATCAGAATTACTACTTGCGGCATTAACTGTAACTGGTGCCGTACCAAGTAACGTAGCAACTGAAGCTGCAGTGAATAAAGCTGTTAAAATCTTTTTTGATTTCATTGTTTTAACTCGCCTTTCTTTTTACGCCTATATTTTATATCTAAAATATTTTCATGTTAACCTTATTTTTTCGTTTTGCGTATCTGAAAATACGTAAAAATCGCAGCAACGACAGCAACAACATCTAATGGGATAAGTATAGTCATAAGAACTACAGCGCCATCTTGAAAACATGCGTATATATTAGCAACCAACATAATCAATATTGGCACTGCCACATTGAAGTAGCCCCACTTTCGCCACAGCCACGCGCGATAATTTTTATACGCTGGCGTTGCTGAAACGGCGATACCTATTATCAGCAATGCCATGCAAATCCATCCTGGAGTAGACATAATACCTTTCTATTCTTTCTATTGAGGATAATTCTAATAATATTCTTACTTCTTCACATTTTATCATAAACAGAATATTAATATAGTCAGAGAAGTTTTCTACAGAAAACTAAATCACTAATCTTTTTGCTATTTCAGTGTATCCAGCTAGTTTCAAAGAGTCCTTTATCTCTTTTGCATGTTCTTTTTGATCCTTCGATATTGCTAAATAAAATTTACCCAATAGTTTATACATTTAAAAAGCTGGAATTGGTTCTAAACTTTTGAGTAACAAGAATATTTGTTCAACTTCTTTATCCTGAAAATCATGCTTATCATCAATATTAAATAGATAATTAACACAAATCGTAGCAATCCGTATTATTTCTCCATCCGAGAAATTATTAATATTTTAATACGTTCTCAGTACAGACTGCATTAATGTTCTACGTACACTTTTATCAAAATATTTCATTGCATTGCCAAAAATACGAAGTGTGTCTCTATTCTTAGTCCAGTCATTCTGGGAAAACATTGACTGTAGAATTTCTTTCTGTGTTTTCGCATCTAATTTAGTTTTTTTCAATTCAGCCACTATTAGTAATGCATGCAATTTATATTCCATTGGAAAATTTTGCTGTAAAATTTTATCTTTTAACATCTCTGCCTTTTTTACATCAGCCTCATAAAAAGCTTGGGACATTTCTTTTTGTAATTCAGAATTGTCATTTCTAAATCCATAACTAGGAGCCACTTCATCAAAAAATGATGATAATCAATATTATTGTCGGCTAACATTTTTAATAAATCTTCAGCATAAATACGATGCTTTCCATGCTCTATCTGCGAATAATGTGATTTAGAGATAGCTATATTTTTAATCATATCTTTTTGTTTTAAATTTCTATCCTGTCGTTCTTTCCTCAAAGCTTCTGAAATTTTCATCGACTTCATCCTTCCATTCAGAAAAATGAATTCTACATGGTATCATATAGAATATACAGATTAGTAAATTCAAATACTACTAAACAGGAGTAATTATGAACATACTTTTTTGCGGGGACGAAAACGCAGAAGACGGCGTTTTAATCTCCACACTATCTTTATTAAAGAACTCTGGTGCCAAGGAACTGCACCTCTATATTTTAACCATGGAAGCTCACAGCGATGAACGCAAGTATCATCCCTTCTCTGAGCATGCCGCAGATTTTATTCGTTCTTTATTAGTTAAAGCAAAACCTAAAAATACGCTGGAGTTGATCGATTGCACCGATCTATTTATCAAGCAGCCACCTACAGCCAACATGAATACGCGTTTTACCCCTTATGCCATGTTGCGTCTATTTGCGGATGAATTACCACAGATTCCTGACCGCATTCTTTACCTAGACGACGACATCGTTATCCGCGGCGACATTACTGCTTTTTACAAGCAAAATATCAAGGGTATCGAACTCGTCGGCGTGCTCGACTATTGGGGCAGATTCTTCTTCCACAATGTCAAAACTAAGCGCGTCTTTGATTACCTAAACTCCGGTGTTTTGCTTTTGAATATGGTTAAGATCAAGCAAACTGGTCTTTTTGCCAAAGTCAGAGACATGATGCAAACCAAGAAGATGTTCTTACCTGACCAGTCAGCAATTAACAAACTTGCCGTTGCAAAACGTGTCGTACCTCGTCGTTACAACGAACAATATCGCCTGCAAAAGGATACCAAGATTCAACACTTTACCACTAGTTTTCGTTTCTGGCCCTACTTCCATACCCAAACAGTTAAGCCATGGGACGTAGCTCGTGTGCACAGCGTACTGCATCTACATGAATACGACGATATACTCAACGAATATCTCAAAATTCGCAATAACTTGAAAGAATAATACTTGGAGGAACCATTTTGAAAACTATCCCTGTTTTTTACACTATCAGTGATAACTACACACCATATGCATTTGTTTCAATTCAATCATTAATTGATCATGCTGATCCTAAGAAGGACTACACCATCACTCTTTTGGTTCAAGAAATTTCTGATGAACACAAAAAGAGCTTGGAAGACATGTCAACCGACAACATTCATGTCCACGTCTTCCACATTGACGACGACATGGTTAAGCCAATTCACAAGACTAAAGAAAACTACTTACGTGCCCAATTTTTCACCATGTCTATCTTCTATCGTCTGTTCATCCCTGAATTATTCCCACAATACGACAAGGCAGTTTACCTAGATGCTGATACCATCATTTGTGCGGATATTGCAGATTTATACGACACCGAAATCGGCGACAACATGTTTGCCAGCTGTCCTGATTTGTCTATTCGCTACATGCCACTTTTGCAAAAATATATCAAGGAATGTCAAGGCATTTTACCTGCCGAAAAGTACATCAACAACGGCGTGATCGTCTTTAACATGAAGGCATTCAGAGACAAGCATTTCGTAGACAAGTTTTATTACTTAATGGACAAATATCACTTCGACAACGTCGATCCAGATCAAGCTTACATGAACGAAATTTGCGAAGACAAGATCTACCACTTACCTAAGGAATGGGACGCAATGCCTAACGAAAGCATCCCCGAAATCGAAAATCCTAAGATCGTGCACTACAACTTATTCTTCAAACCATGGCACTTCGCCGATGTCCAATACGCCCACTACTTCTGGGATGTTGCCAAGAAGACACCATATTATGATGAATTAAAGAAACAATTAGATGATTTCACAGATGAAGATCGTCAAAGAGCACGTGCCGACCTAGAACGGATGGCTGAAAGAGTTGATACAATCGTCAAAGAGCCAAATACCTGGGCTAAAGTTAAGCAACATGAATCAGTAAAGATTGGTTAAGGAAAGCAATTATGACAGTTCCAGTTTTTTATAGCATTAGTGACGACTTCACTAAGTATGCTGCAGTATCGCTTAATTCACTGGTTAAACATGCAAATCCTGAGACAGACTACACAGTATATTTTTTAAACCAAGATTTATCTGGCCAGCATAAACAAGATTTAAGTGATCTTGGCATTCAAAATGTGCACGTTAAATTTTTCCATATTGATGATGAATTAGTTAAGCCAATTCAAAATCGCAAAGAAAATTTCCTGCGCGCTGATTTCTTTACCATGTCGATTTTTTATCGCTTGTTTATCCCGGAATTATTCCCGCAATACGACAAAGCAATTTATATCGACAGTGACACTATTGTAAATGATGACATTGCCAAACTTTACAACACCGAACTAGGCAACAACCTATTCGGTGCTTGCACCGACTCCTCTATCCAATATGTAGCCAAAATGGTGAAATACATCAAAGATGTTTTAGCGCTAGATCCAAAGAAATATATTAACTCAGGGATGCTAGTCATGAACTCTAAGGCATTCCGCGATGAGCATTTCATTAACCACTTCATGAATTTACTAGAAAGATACCACTTTGACTGTATTGCCCCAGATCAGGATTACTTAAATGAAATTGGTGAAGGAAGGATTTTGCACCTTGATCCGCGTTGGGATGCGATGCCTAATGAAAATACTAAGCCACTGAAAAATCCTGGTCTGATCCACTACAATCTTTTCTTTAAACCATGGCATTTTAAAAATGTTCAATACGAAGATTACTTCTGGCAAAGTGCTAAAGAGACTAAGTTTTATAATGAATTAAAAGCTGAACTCGATAATTATACTGACGCCGAACGCGCAGATGATCGAGAAAAACTTAATCACATGCTTTTAAAGGAAGATAAAACTGAACAAGATCCTAATAATTGGGCACGAGTGAAAGAACGAGAGGCTGTTAAACTATGATTTTTGGCGATAACCGCGAAGCTGTAATTAAAAATATTCAAAAAGCTGCCAACAAGCGAGACTTTACGGCAAAGGCAGAAATTGGCGATCCACAAATGACGCTTGATGAACGATTGAAGTTAGTTAATGACTATTGGAAAAATCGCAAATCATTTTCTAGCAAAATTAATAATCAAATTGGACACGCTATGCTTACTACTTTTGCCAAAACCTTAGCAGGTTCTACTGAATTCAAGGGATTGGAAAATTTAAACAATCTTCCTATTGGTGGAGCAATCGTAACTGCTAACCACTTTAACCAGATTGATTCTTTACCAATTAAATTATTAGCCAACAAGATGCATCATCAACTCTCAATCGTCATTGAAGATACTAACTTGATGCTGCCAGGCTTCTTCCGCTATTTAATGAACTATGTTGGAACTATCCCTCTAGTTCAAAGCGCAAGTTATATTGGCAATGTATTTCCTAAGCATTTAAGCAACGCACTAGCTAAAAACAACTGGGTATTAATTTATCCTGAACAAGAAATGTGGTGGAATTATCGTAAACCACGTAAATTGCAACGTGGCGCCTATTACTTTGCTGCAAAACAAAACGTGCCAGTTATTTCGCTCTTTATTGAGATTAGAGATTTGCCAAAAATAGAAAAGAAAGACTCTAATTTCTACGAGACTAAATATATTGTCCATGTTTTACAACCGATTTTTCCTGATGTTTCTTTAAGTGCTAATGAAAATGCGCATAAAATGATGGAACAAGATTATCAACAAAAAGTTGCCGCATACGAAAAAATTTACGGTAAGAAACTTAATTATGATTTCACAGATTGGGATATCGCAGGCTGGCGCGGCCATCTTTCATAAGAAAAATATAAGATAATTTGAAATAGTTTGTTCTAAAGTGACAACGTGTTACCGTTAATATAACGTATTTTACTTTAGAAAGGAGCTTCCTATGAAAAAATTTACCAGAGAAACTCTATCAAACTATAACGGAAAAAATGGTCGACCTGCCTATATTGCAGTTAACGGTACCGTATATGATGTAACTAACAATTCTCAATGGACCAATGGCGAATACCATAATATTATGGCCGGCCAAGATGTTAGTTTTAACTTAACTAATACGCCAGATGTATTAGTTAATATTAATAAGGTTGGTTTATACAACTAGAAATAAACGTAAATTGCAATAATAAATTGAACACTTTTAATCAAGCTGCTTGATAGATTAGA
>NZ_PCYT01000053.1:0-12267 GCF_002553735.1 Lactobacillus sp. UMNPBX17 | reverse complement strand
ACGCCGAAAGTAGTTGGTGGGCAACTGCCTGCGAGGAAAGGAAGCTGCCGTGCTCATGGAGGATTAGCTCAGCTGGGAGAGCATCTGCCTTACAAGCAGGAGGTCACAGGTTCGAGCCCTGTATCCTCCATCGAGTCGTTAGCTCAGTTGGTAGAGCAACGGACTTTTAATCCGTGGGTCGAGGGTTCAAGTCCCTCACGGCTCATGACCCTAATTTGCGGGTGTGGCGGAATTGGCAGACGCGCTAGATTTAGGTTCTAGTGTTTTCGGACGTGTGGGTTCAAGTCCCACCACCCGTATTGCCAACCACATATTGACAATATGCCGATTTAGCTCAGTTGGTAGAGCATCTGTCTTGTAAACAGGGGGTCGTACGTTCAAGTCGTATAATCGGCATTTATATTTTGCGGAAGTAGTTCAGTGGTAGAACATCACCTTGCCATGGTGGGGGTCGCGGGTTCGAATCCCGTCTTCCGCTTTCATCAACACGCCGGAGTGGCGGAATTGGTAGACGCACGGGACTTAAAATCCCGCGGTTGGTTTCAACCGTATCGGTTCGACTCCGATCCCCGGCATTGATGATGCGCCCTTAGCGCAACTGGATAGAGTGTCTGACTACGAATCAGAAGGTTGAAGGTTCAAATCCTTCAGGGCGCACTTAAAAACGGGAAATGGCTCAGTTTGGTAGAGCACCTGGTTTGGGACCAGGGGGTCGCAGGTTCGAATCCTGTTTTCCCGATTGTATCTAAATGGTATTAGTTACATTTTTGGCGGTGTAGCTCAGCTGGCTAGAGCGTCCGGTTCATACCCGGGAGGTCGAGGGTTCGATCCCCCCCGCCGCTATATTGTAAACTTGGACCTTTAGCTCAGTTGGTTAGAGCAGACGGCTCATAACCGTCCTGTCGTAGGTTCGAGTCCTACAAGGTCCATTACATATGTATATTAATATCGCGGGATGGAGCAGTCTGGTAGCTCGTCGGGCTCATAACCCGAAGGTCGTTGGTTCAAATCCAGCTCCCGCAATTTGGTCCATTGGAGCAGTGGTTTATCTCGCCTCCCTGTCACGGAGGAGATCGTGGGTTCAAATCCCACATGGACCGTAAGATGGCTCGGTAGCTCAGTTGGTAGAGCAAAGGATTGAAGCTCCTTGTGTCGGCGGTTCGATTCCGTCCCGCGCCATTCATTTTTTATATTAGGTGCGGGTATAGTTTAGTGGTAAAACGAAAGCCTTCCAAGCTTTAGTCGCGAGTCCGATTCTCGTTACCCGCTTTATATGGGCCTATAGCTCAGCTGGTTTAGAGCGCACGCCTGATAAGCGTGAGGTCGATGGTTCAAGTCCATTTAGGCCCATTGGAGACTTACTCAAGTGGCTGAAGAGGCGCCCCTGCTAAGGGTGTAGATCGGGTTATTCCGGTGCGAGGGTTCGAATCTCTCAGTCTCCGTAATTAAAAAGTCTTAACGTAAGATTTTGAATCTGCGTTAGGACTTTTTTGTTTTTCATTATGTTCTGATAAAACAGCTTTAATTGCTTCTCATGTTGATGAAAGAAAGAGAAAAAAGTATCTTTTGATTGGAGGACTATAAAACAGTTTTATATTTAGTAAAAAATCTGAAGAGCGTAAGCAAGACATATTTAATGCTTCCAAGCTATATTTAAAGCAATAAAAATTGAATATCAAATCGTCTGACAGGTTACAAATAATATTTCAATGCCTCAATAATATCGTAAAAATTCAAAATTAAGGGCTGAAACCTGTAAGTAAAAATATATGAGGTCTTATATGTGTCTAATACTTCCAAAATCTGCGAATTTATAAAACTCAGAAAATAAATATTCTCAGAATTAAAAATTTGCGATATCAGAAGAGAAACTAAATAAAAAGGACTTAGTATCCAAATAACCGTAAATTAGCCTTATATCAGACAATATTGCAGGATAGATGCTTATTTTGGCTAATAACAAGCTATAAAAATAGGCGATAGGCGATATAAAAAAGCAAAATAAAAAAATTGAAAAAAAGCCTTGCAATTTAGATTAATATCTATTAATATTAAATACGTTGTGATTGAGGGATCACATCGATGACTTAAAAGTTTTAAAAGATAAAAAAAGTTCTTGACTTTTAAAGCTCGTTTAGTTATTATAATAAAGTGCTCTTCGTTAAGAGACATGACCCGTTGGTCAAGTGGTTAAGACACGGCCCTTTCACGGCCGTAACATGGGTTCAAATCCCGTACGGGTCATTTACCATTTTAATATATTTTGGTACTTACAGCTAATGGAGGATTACCCAAGTGGCTTAAGGGGACGGTTTTGAAAACCGTTAGGCGGTTCTGCCGCGCGTGGGTTCAAATCCCACATCCTCCTTATAATATCGCGGGATGGAGCAGTCTGGTAGCTCGTCGGGCTCATAACCCGAAGGTCGTTGGTTCAAATCCAGCTCCCGCAATTTGGTCCATTGGAGCAGTGGTTTATCTCGCCTCCCTGTCACGGAGGAGATCGTGGGTTCAAATCCCACATGGACCGTAAGATGGCTCGGTAGCTCAGTTGGTAGAGCAAAGGATTGAAGCTCCTTGTGTCGGCGGTTCGATTCCGTCCCGCGCCATCAAGCTGGAGGAGTAGCGAAGTGGCTAAACGCGGCGGTCTGTAAAACCGCTCTCTCTGAGTTCGGCGGTTCGAATCCACCCTCCTCCATAATAGGGATATCGTATAATGGTAGTACATCGGTCTCCAAAACCGCTGATGTGGGTTCAATTCCTACTATCCCTGTTTACCTTCATGGCGGAATTGGTGAAGGGGTTAACACACCGGTTTGTGGATCCGGCATGCATGGGTTCGAATCCCATATTCCGCCCTAGTATTGGGATATAGCCAAGTGGTAAGGCATTAGACTTTGACTCTAACATGCGCTGGTTCGAATCCAGCTATCCCAATTCTAAATAATTTAATAACTTATGGCGGTGTAGCCAAGTGGTAAGGCAGAGGTCTGCAAAACCTTAATCGTCGGTCCGAATCCGACCTCCGCCTTATCAACAAGATAAGTTGATAATTTAATTTAATATTATGGCGGTGTGGCGGAATTGGCAGACGCGTCAGACTCAAAATCTGGTGTCCATTACGGACGTATCGGTTCGACCCCGATCACCGCTATTATTTTAAAGTGATTCATTTTTGAATCACTTTTTTTGTTTATTGAGATATATTTGTAATTTTTCATTATAAATTGCAGTTAGTTTAAGTAATCTTTATAATGCTAAATATGGAGGTATTTAAATGAATATTGGTCTTTATACCGATACATATTTTCCCCAGATAAGTGGCGTGGCTACTTCTATTAAGACGTTAAAAGATGCGCTGGAAAGACAGGGGCATAATGTATTTATTTTTACGACAACGGATCCTAATGTAAAAAAAGGCACAGTTGAACCTAATGTCTTTCGTTTTAGCAGTATTCCTTTTGTTTCGTTTACTGATCGTAGAATTGCATTTAGAGGACTTTTCGAAGCTACTAAGGTGGCTAAGGAAGTCAATTTAGATATAGTTCATACTCAAACTGAGTTTGCATTGGGTACTATTGGAAAATACGTAGCTCATCAGCTAGATATTCCAGCTATTCACACTTACCATACGATGTATGAAGATTACTTGCATTATATTTTGAATGGACATTTATTGCGGCCATATCATGTGAAGCAATTTGTAAAAAGCTATTTAAAAAATATGGATGGCTGTATTGCTCCTAGTGGCCGAGTAGAAGAATTATTAAGACGTTACGGTGTCCAAATTCCGATTCGGGTGATTCCTACCGGTGTAGATATTCAGAGCATGAATAGTGATGCAAATCGTGATGTACGAAAAGATCTTGGTATCGATGCAGATGCCCCAGTTATATTGACGTTAAGTAGAATTGCTGCTGAGAAAAAAATAAATCATATTTTGAATGTATTACCAGCAATTATAGAAGAAATACCTAATGTTAAATTTGTGATCGCTGGTGATGGTCCAGATGTTAAAGTGCTCCAAGAGCAAGTTGAGCGTTTAACTTTAGAAGATTACGTAATCTTTGCAGGAAATGTTGACCATGGAGATGTAGGAAATTACTACCGCATGGCAGATATTTTTGTCTCTGCTAGTGATACTGAAACTCAAGGATTAACATATGTTGAAGCTTTAGCAGCCGGCACACCTTGTGTTGTTTATGATACTGATTATACGGAAAATATCTTTGACAAAGATATTTTTGGACGAAGATTTAATACGCAACAAGAGATGCAAGAAGAAATTATTTCTTTGCTTAAGCAAAAACGGGCAAAAATCCCACAAGAAATATTGCAAAATAAGTTGCAGAGTATTTCATCGGATCAATTTGCTACAAATGTGCATGATTTTTATCAGTATGTAATTGATCATTATCAGCCTAAGCATGAAGAAGATTAAAAAAGAGGATATAGATGATTAGAATTAATATGTTCTCACAAGCTGATTCCGTTAAAGGTCAAGGGGTCGGCTCAGCATATAACGAATTAATTAAATTATTGAGAACGCATTTAGTAGATGAATTTTATGTAACAATAAATAAATATGGCAATAGTGATTTAACACATTACCATACGATTAATCCAACTTATTATGCTAATAGTTTTTCACCAGCACGTGGTAGAAAAATTGGCTATGTTCATTTTTTGCCAGATACTTTAGAGGGCTCAATCAAATTACCAGGCGTTGCAAAAAAAGTATTTTATCAATATGTAATTGATTTTTATAACCGCATGGATCAAATTGTAGTAGTTAATCCAATTTTTATTGATAAATTGGTCAATTATGGTATTGAACGCGATAAAGTTAAGTACATTCCTAATTTTGTTTCTAAAACTGAATTTTATGAGGAATCACTTGCAAGCAAAAATGCATTTCGTCATGAATTGGGGTTACCGCTAGATAAATTTGTAGTTTTTGGCGATGGCCAAGTTCAGGAAAGAAAGGGAATAGATGATTTTGTCAAAATGGCAAAAGCTAATCCAGATGTTCAATTTATTTGGGCAGGTGGCTTTTCTTTTGGCAAGATTACGGATGGCTACAGTCACTATAAAGACATGGTAGATAATCCGCCTAAAAATTTAACTTTTGCTGGTATTGTCGATCGCAAAAAACTGGTTAAATATTTGAACATTGCTGATTTATTCGTGTTGCCATCATATGATGAATTGTTCCCGATGTCTGTTTTGGAGGCATTTAGCTGTGGCACGCCAGTACTTCTGCGTGATTTAGATTTATATAAGGCTATTATTGATGGTTATTATATGAGTGGCCAAGATTTCGGCGAAATGAATCAAGCTTTACAAAAGGCCAAAAGCGATCCACATCTGTTGAAGAAATATAGTGATTTGTCTATTAAAGCAAGTCAAGAATATTCAGAAGACCGATTAGCCCATATTTGGAATGATTTTTATCATGAGCAATACAAATTGGGCAAGGAATTGGGACAAATTCATTAATGAATAAAAAGCATTTATGGGGCATCTTGATTGTATTGGCAATCAGTGCCTTTGTCTTATATATGGATCTGAAGTCAACACCATTATCAGAAATATTAAAGGCGGCTCATGGTCTTAATATTGTAGCTTTAATAATGGTATTTGGCTTAATGCTTCTGTCATATGTTTGTGAAGCGGGGATCTTAGCCACATTAGCTCATCGTAAAGAAGAGCCTAAAAGATCTGCATGGTCATTTTTGCGAATTCCAATTATTCAGGCTTTATTTAATGCGATTACACCAATGTCAACTGGTGGTCAGCCATCACAATTGGCAGCGATGATTCAAATGGGGATGGAAGGTGGTAGATCAACTTCCATTCTATTAATGAAATTCATTATTTATCAGATCGTAGTTTTATTCGCCTATGTCTTTACGATTATCTTTGGCTTTCATATGGTAATGACTAAATTTGCGGGGCTAGCTATATTTATTGCAATCGGCTTTTTGATCCACGTTAGTTCCATCATTTTCTTATTAGCAATCATGTTTGCCTATCATTTTACAAAGAATGCAACTAACGCTTTAATGAATTTGCTGGCAAAGTTCATTAAAAAAGAGCGTGTTGAAAAATGGCGTGCTGCTACTTTAGAAAAGATTGATACTTTTTATGCAGAAAGTCAGAAATTGAAGAAAGAAAAAAAGAAGCTGATTGTAGCTTCGATTTTGACTGTTTTACAGCTATTATTCTTTTATTCAATTCCATTTATGGTACTGATAGCTTTAAATGTGCCATGTTCATGGGCTAATGTCACGCAGATGAATATTATGATTATTATGTTCATGGCGATTATCCCTATTCCAGGTGCATCTGGTGGTGCGGAATACAGTTTTCAGACTTTATTCTCCACGTTTATTTCTTCTCATGGTGCTTTGATTTTAGCAATGTTTATTTGGCGCTTTTCAACTTACTTTTTCGGAATGATTTTAGGTATCTTTGGTTGGATTTTTAAACCTAAAAAGATAAAAAGTTCAGAAAGTAATTAATTTTTCTTAAAAGAAATGCGTCTTGCTTAAATCAGTAGTAAGATAAAATATCGTAATGAGAGGAGAAAGCAATGGAACGTACCAAGTCTTTTTTTAAATGGTTAACGCAAACTAAACTTGGCTTTTTTACGATTGTTTTAGTACTGTTTTGGTTAAAAACATATTTTATATATTTAACGAAGTTTAATTTGGGTGTGGTTGGTCCAATGCAGCAATTTCTGCTTTTGATCAACCCGATACCATCAGGGATGCTCTTGTTAGGTATTGGCTTATTCTTTAAAGGGCGAAAGTCATATTGGATTATCCTAGTAATAGATTTTTTACTAACGCTGTGGCTTTTTGCAAATATACTTTATTATCGTGAATTTTCGAATTTCTTGTCATTTTCGATAATAAAAACTTCAGGTTCGACTTCAGATAATTTAGGAAAAAGTATTGCAGGAATTACTTTAGCTAGTGATTTTCTGGCCTTTATCGATATTGCCGCAATTATTGTTTTATTAATCACTAAAGTCATCAAAATGGACGTACGTCCTTTAAAGCTTAAAGTCAGTTTATTAGTAGAATTGCTGGCAGTTAGTTTAATGGGCCTTAATTTATTGATGGCGCAAAAAGATCGTTCTGGTCTTTTAACTAGAACTTTTGACAATAATTATATTGTTAAATATCTAGGCATTAATGAATATGCCATTTATGATGGTTATAAGATGGCGCAGACGAATGCGCAGATGGCTAAAGCTAACGTATCTGATCTACGCTCAGTTAGACAATACTTAAAAGCAAACTATGTCAAACCTAATCCTGCTTATAACGGTGTAGCCAAGGGTAAAAATGTCTTGGTTATTCACTTAGAGAGTTTCCAACAGTTTTTAATTGGCTATAAATGGAAGGGCAAGGAAGTAACCCCTAACTTAAATAAGATTTATCATCAAAAAGATACGATTAGTTTTGATAATTTCTTTAATCAGGTTGGTCAGGGAAAGACCTCTGATGCTGAAATGATGTTGGAAAACTCATTGTTTGGGTTGCAATCAGGTTCAGCCATGTCGACTTATGGCACTTCTAATACTTTTGAAAGTGCACCAGCTATATTGCATCAACAAGCTGGTTATACGACTGCCGTAATGCATGGTGGTGCAGGCTCATTTTGGAATAGAGATAATGCGTATAAATCATTCGGCTATCAATATTTCATGCCACTTTCATACTTTAAGAATAAGCCAGGCTATTATGTCGGTTATGGTCTGAAGGATAAGATCTTCTTCGATCAATCAATTAAGTATATTGAACGTTTACCGCAACCATTTTATTTAAAAATGATTACAGTTACTAACCACTATCCATATAATTTGGATAAGAAAAATCAGTCAATTGATAAGACTAATACAGGGGATGAAACTGTAGATGGTTATGTGCAAACCGCGCATTATCTTGATCAGGCTATCGGTGAATTAATGCGTTGGATGAAGAAGACTGGTCTTGATAAAAAGACGTTGATTGTCTTTTATGGTGACCACTATGGTATTTCAGGTAATCACCATAAAGCCAGTGCTGAATTGCTTAAGAAAGATTCTTTCAATGATTTTGATAATCTGCAATTCCAGCGTGTCCCACTGATGTTCCACATGAAGGGATTAAAAGGTGGTATTAATCACACTTATGGTGGTGAAATTGATGTTTTGCCAACTTTATTAAATCTATTAGGCATCAAGGACAAAGATACTATTCAGTTTGGCTATGATTTGCTTAGCAAAAATGCACCACAAATTGTTGCTCAACGAAATGGCGATTTTATTACTCCTGAATATTCTAAAGTAGGCAGTGATTATTATGATACGAAGACTGGGGAAAGAATTAAGCCTGATAAGAAATTGAAAGCAAAGCTTACTGCAATTTCTAACAAGGTGACAACACAGCTTTCTTTGTCTGATCGTGTAATTGATGGTAATTTGCTCCGCTTTTATCGTCCAAAGTGGTTTACTACGGTTAAGCCAAAGGATTATGATTATAACAAAGCAACTTCATTGAAGCGGTTGTTCGATGATCCAAGCAAGACATCACTCTGGTATCAAAATCATCAAAAATCGACACAAAAAGATTTTAAGACTGATGCGCCAGAACTTAAAAAATAACTGCAAAAATAAGCAATTTGTGATAAAATTTATTGGTAAGTGTATGTGTGTATTGGAGGCAGCGCATTGTATAATTTAATTATGACGCTACTAATCATTGTTTCAATCTTAATCGTTATTGCAACAATGATGCAGCCACAAAAACAACAAGATGCATTGAACGCCTTATCTGGCGGTGCCGTTTTTAGTGGTCAAACCAAAAAACGTGGTTTTGAGGCATTTATGGAAAAAGTAACTGCAGTTTTATTGGTTCTCTTTTTCGTCTTTGCTATTATTCTAGCTTATATGTCTACAAAATAAATTTTGTACCTCCCGATCAAAAGTGATGGGGAGGCTTTTTTTATATTTCAAAAGATCGGAGATTAATTACATGGCACAAAACGAAAAAATTTTGGCCGGTGTTTTAGAAATTTTTCGCCATAATCCACAAAAACAATTTCGCGTAGATCAAATTGAACGAGAAGCGCGTCGTGAAAGATTGGGTAATTTTACTGAATTAATTAAAGCTCTTTCTTTCTTAGAACATGCAAATAAAATTATTACTGATGGTAAGGGACAATATCAATTAGCCCAAGCAGATACAATCGTCGAAGGTATTTTTAAAGCCAATGACAAGGGTTTTGGTTTTGTAAAGTTAGACGATGAAAATGTTGATGACGTTTTTATTGCAGCTGATTACACAAAGTATGCCGTTGATGGTGACCGAGTAAAGGTAAAGATTGTTGCTGATGGTAATCCTTGGAATGGCAAAGGACCAGAAGGTCGAATCGAAGAGATCCTAGAACGTGGCCTTGAAAGCTTAGTCGGTGAATTCCATCCACTGACTGATGAACAAAGAAAGATCAGTCCTTTTATTGGATATGCTTTAAGCAATAATAAAAAGTTGCACAAATATCGTGTATATTTATCCGAAAATGGTCTGATCCCACAGATGGGCGACATGGTAAAGGTATCTATCAAGGACTATCCTGAAGAAGATTATCCTGAATCTATGACTGGTGCAGTTACTAAGATTATTGGTAACAAGAGTGATCCAGGTGTAGATATCATGTCAATTGTTTCTGCTCATGACGTTCGTACTGATTGGCCAGAAGATGCAATGGCACAAGCTAATGCAATTCCTGATCATGTTACTGAAGAAGAGAAAAAAGGTCGAGTAGATATTACAGATCAGCCTGCAGTAACCATTGATGGGGATGATTCTAAAGACTTTGACGACGCCGTTGTTTTATGGAAATTGCCTAACGGAAATTATCATTTAGGTGTCCACATTGCCGATGTATCACACTATGTCAAAGAAAATACACCTTTAAATGAAGAAGCATTTGCTCGTGGTAACAGTACATACTTGGTAGACCGAGTTATTCCAATGTTGCCATTTAGACTTTCAAATGGTATTTGTTCATTAAATGAGGGTGTAGATCGTCTTGTTTTGTCCTGTGACATGGAAATTACACCAGAGGGTAAGAGAGTAGGCTACAAGATTTATCCTTCTGTTATGCGTTCACATGGTCGTATGACTTACAATAAGGTTAATAAGACCTTAAAGGGTGAAATGGATGGCTTAGAGGACAAGTATGTAAAATTACGTCCAATGCTCGAAGAAATGGCTGATTTGCATGCTATTTTATACAAACAACGTCATAGACGTGGTGCCATTGACTTTGAAGAACCAGAAGCTAAAATTATTGTTGATGATCAAGGCAAGCCAACTGACATCGTATTGCATGAACGTGGTACTGCCGAAAAAATGATTGAGTCATTTATGTTGATGGCTAATGAAACTGTTGCTGAAGATTTCTTTAGAAAGCATGTTCCATTTTTATACCGTGTTCACGAAACACCAGATGCTGAAAGAATTAAGAGTTTCTTCGAATTTTGTAGTGCATTTGGCTTAAATATTCACGCTGATCCAGAGAATATCAAGCCACTTGATTTGCAAAAGGTTGTATCTAAGACTATGGGTACACCAGAAGAAGCTGTAGTGCAAATGATGATGCTACGTAGTTTAAAGCAAGCACATTATTCTGAAGATGCATTGGGTCACTTTGGTTTAGCAGCAAAATACTACACTCACTTTACTTCACCAATTAGACGTTACTCTGACTTGATGGTGCACAGAATGATTCACGCATATCAAGAAAATGGAACTACCGAAGACATGCAGAAGCATTTTGCTAGTTACTTGCCAGATGTTGCTGAACAAACTTCTACTCAAGAACGTCGTTCAATCGATACTGAACGTGAAGTAAATGACTTGAAGATGACTGAATATATGGCAAATCAAGTGGGTCAACACTTTGATGCCGTAGTTTCATCAGTTACTAGTTTTGGTATGTTCATTCAATTGCCTAATACTGTTGAAGGCTTAGTACACATTTCTAATTTAACGGATGATTTCTATAGCTTTAATGAAAAGTCATTGACGTTAACTGGACGTGGTACGCATAAGCAATATAAGATAGGGATGCCTATTAAGGTTACCTTGATTAATGCTAACGTTGAGCAGCATCAATTAGACTTTGAAGTTTATGACCCTAACGCTCCTAAGAAGAAGCATAACGATCGAGGGATGAACGATCGTCGTCGTGGCAACCGCGGATTCCATAATAATCACGGGCACCGTGGTGGCAGCAATTATAATAGTCGTGGTAATCACCGCAGCCGTAATCAAGGAAATAGAAGAAATCAGAGAAACTTTGAACATTAGGAGAGATTCTTAATGAAAAAAGAAAAAGATGATAATCTAATTGCGCAAAATAAAAAAGCACGGCATGACTATTTTATTAAAGAAACTGTCGAAGCAGGAATTGCATTAACAGGGACTGAGATAAAGTCTATTCGTGCACGCAGAATAAACTTGCGTGATGGATATGTTCAAATTTATGGTGGTTCTGCTTATTTAGAGAATGTTCATATTAGTGAATATAAGCAGGGCAATCGTTATAATCATGATCCTTTAAGAAGTAGACGCCTTCTTTTGCATAAAAAAGAAATTGCACGGTTAGCTAAGGCACAATCTGAACGTGGAATCGCCATTATTCCGTTAAAGGTGTATTTAAAGCACGGTTTTGCCAAAGTTCTAATAGGTGTAGGACAAGGTAAAAAGGAATATGACAAGCGTCAAACAATTAAGGAAAGAGATCAAAAGCGTGAAATTCGCCGAAAGTATGGCATCTGATAGCATCGCAATCGCAGGATTGCGGTGCTATTTTTGTATTTTTAAAAAAATTTAAATAAAAATATGAGAGCTAAAGTTCGTTAATTGAAGGTAGAGTGCTATTTTATATAGCAAATAAGATTAGTTAACGCTAAATAAGCAAATAAAAATAAGTGATAATGTTACAACGTTGCCTAGCGTTTCTATTAGAACTCGAACAAAAGAGGGATTTGCCAAAAAAGAGAAAGTAGGGTAAATTAATAAAGTCGTCTTGAGAGATGACGAAGAGCTCGAGAGCTTTAAAAAAAGTTTTTGAAAAAAAGACTTGCAAAGTTAAAGCAAAACGAGTAATATATTTAAATGTCGTCAGGCGAGAGCCGAGGCGACGAAAAATAAATCAAAAAAGTTCTTGACAAAGGATTTGAGATTTGATAAAATATAAAAGCCGTCTGGT
>NZ_PCYT01000052.1:0-12605 GCF_002553735.1 Lactobacillus sp. UMNPBX17 | reverse complement strand
CCTATTATTAATCTTTTGTTATTGGTATTAATTGATCTACAATACAGCAATCAATGCTCATGTACGGTAAAGAAGCAAGCAACCGAAAACAATAGATAGACCGCCAGCACTACACTATTCCGAACCAAAGACCAAAAGATAAGCATTTTGAGAAAATCTAAACTTTTGGATTTTCCTACAATGCCGACTACGGCGGAATCCCTCCCACTCCTTATATATTTCTTTCTGTATACATTGAATTTGTATTTAGTAAAATGCAGACAACACCACGGATCGGCTTTTGGCTGGACAATTCCAACCAAACACCGCAGCAGACAGTAGAAACCATTCTGAACGTTAGGAAGCCGGTATGATTGTTACATATAAGGGGAAGAAAAATTTCTTTTAGATACTTGTTTTCCTAAAACTGATGTGATATGATGTGATATAATAATTCAATTCCAGAAAAGGAGTAAAAAATATGCGGCAAGGTATTCTTAAATAAAACTATAATCAAATAGTGGGAACAAAGGATTATGATAGTCCCTTTTGTAGGGGCTTAGTTTTTTGTACCCAATTTAAGAATACTTTTGCCTTATCAATTTTGACATATCCCCAAAAACAGCACTCACAAACAGGTGTATGCTGTATATGTGTATGTCCGCAAATTATCATCCCCAGTGGTAAAAGTATTTTACTGCTGGGGATTTTTATGCCCTTCGGGGCAGTAAAGGGAGGACAATCACATGAAAATAATCAATATTGGAATTCTTGCCCATGTAGACGCTGGAAAGACGACCTTGACGGAGAGCCTGCTATATGCCAGCGGAGCCATTTCAGAACCGGGGAGCGTCGAAAAAGGGACAACGAGTACGGACACCATGTTTTTGGAGCGGCAGCGTGGGATTACCATTCAAGCGGCAGTCACTTCCTTCCAGTGGCACAGATGTAAAGTCAACATTGTGGATACGCCCGGCCACATGGATTTTTTGGCGGAGGTGTACCGCTCTTTGGCTGTTTTAGATGGGGCCATCTTGGTGATCTCCGCTAAAGATGGCGTGCAGGCCCAGACCCGTATTCTGTTCCATGCCCTGCGGAAAATGAACATTCCCACCGTTATCTTTATCAACAAGATCGACCAGGCTGGCGTTGATTTGCAGAGCGTGGTTCAGTCTGTTCGGGATAAGCTCTCCGCCGATATTATCATCAAGCAGACGGTGTCGCTGTCCCCGGAAATAGTCCTGGAGGAAAATACCGACATAGAAGCATGGGATGCGGTCATCGAAAATAACGATAAATTATTGGAAAAGTATATCGCAGGAGAACCAATCAGCCGGGAAAAACTTGTGCGGGAGGAACAGCGGCGGGTTCAAGACGCCTCCCTGTTCCCGGTCTATTATGGCAGCGCCAAAAAGGGCCTTGGCATTCAACCGTTGATGGATGCGGTGACAGGGCTGTTCCAACCGATTGGGGAACAGGGGAGCGCCGCCCTATGCGGCAGCGTTTTCAAGGTGGAGTATACAGATTGCGGCCAGCGGCGTGTCTATCTACGGCTATACAGCGGAACGCTGCGCCTGCGGGATACGGTGGCCCTGGCCGGGAGAGAAAAGCTGAAAATCACAGAGATGCGTATTCCATCCAAAGGGGAAATTGTTCGGACAGACACCGCTTATCCGGGTGAAATTGTTATCCTTCCCAGCGACAGCGTGAGGTTAAACGATGTATTAGGGGACCCAAACCGGCTCCCTCGTAAAAGGTGGCGTGAGGACCCCCTCCCCATGCTGCGGACGTCGATTGCGCCGAAAACGGCAGCGCAAAGAGAACGGCTGCTGGACGCTCTTACGCAACTTGCGGATACTGACCCGCTTTTGCGCTGCGAGGTGGATTCCATCACCCATGAGATCATTCTTTCTTTTTTGGGCCGGGTGCAGTTGGAGGTTGTTTCCGCTTTGCTGTCGGAAAAATACAAGCTTGAAACAGTGGTAAAGGAACCCACCGTCATTTATATGGAGCGGCCGCTCAAAGCAGCCAGCCACACCATCCATATCGAGGTGCCGCCCAACCCGTTTTGGGCATCCATCGGACTGTCTGTTACACCACTCCCGCTTGGCTCCGGTGTACAATACGAGAGCCGGGTTTCGCTGGGATACTTGAACCAGAGTTTTCAAAACGCTGTCAGGGATGGTATCCGTTACGGGCTGGAGCAGGGCTTGTTCGGCTGGAACGTAACGGACTGTAAGATTTGCTTTGAATACGGGCTTTATTACAGTCCGGTCAGCACGCCGGCGGACTTCCGCTCATTGGCCCCGATTGTATTGGAACAGGCATTGAAGGAATCAGGGACGCAACTGCTGGAACCTTATCTCTCCTTCACCCTCTATGCGCCCCGGGAATATCTTTCCAGGGCTTATCATGATGCACCGAAATACTGTGCCACCATCGAAACGGTCCAGGTAAAAAAGGATGAAGTTGTCTTTACTGGCGAGATTCCCGCCCGCTGTATACAGGCATACCGTACTGATCTGGCCTCTTACACCAACGGGCAGAGCGTATGCCTTACAGAACTGAAAGGGTATCAGGCCGCTGTCGGCAAGCCAGTCATCCAGCCCCGCCGTCCAAACAGCCGCCTGGACAAGGTGCGCTATATGTTTCAGAAGATAATGAAGCACTAACTAAGTTCCTAACCACTTTTAATGGAGCTTTATTGTGGACCGTGGCACTGAGTTTAGTGGGCTAGTATCACTTGAATCACAATATGGTATTAAGACCTATTACTGCCATGCTTATACTCCAGCTGAACGTGGTAGTAATGAACGCTTTAATCGGAATTTACGTTATTTTTATCCTAAAGGGACTCGTTTTGAGCACATTAGTGCCCAAGATTTAACGACGACGTTACTCCAAATTAACCAGCGACCGCTTAAAATACTCGACTGACAAACACCGTATCAGGTTATGCTGACAAATTTGTCCAAAAATTCGGATTAAATTTGCAATCTACCAAATATTTATGAATAAGGTCTATCAGTGAAAGCACGTTTAGCCGCTGATAGGCCTTATTTTTATTAAGACTTTGTGCGTGGCACTCAAAAAATTATTTAAATTATTTATACAAATAATTATGAAGCGCTGCCTGATTTAGCCTTTGAAGAGGCATTGGTCTACCTGCTTATCGCTCTTAAAGAAGTAAAAGCAGAGATCTCCGCCACAGTGGAACAAATATTAGACAACTTTATTAAGTTATTGCCGGTTTTCATGCAAAAGCAGCAGCTGCGGACAGCTTAAAAACTAATTTAAGAGACAAAAAGCCAGATCCAATATGGATTCGGCTAGTTTTAGTGCTTTCAAGTTTCAGTTATGGATTAAAAGTAAAAGCAGTGAAAGCGATTACTTATTTATTTCGATAAGAAATACCCCATGCGAAGATCAAAATTAAAATAAAGTTCAATAATAAAGTAAATCCGGTTACCCAGAAAACAGTCGCATAGTTTGAAAAACCAGAAATGGCAGAACCCATTAATGATCCAAGTACTGCACCTACTGCTTGGAAAGACTGATTATAACTAAAAATTCGACCGAAACTTTCCTTAGGTGTATTCAAAGTTAAAACAGTTTGAGCTGCAGGCAACATCCCCGCACTGGCAATACCTAATAAGAAACGTAAGAAGGCAAGCATCCACGGATTATTAGTTAAAGCCATTGGTGCAAATAAAATGAAGCCGATGACTAAACCGACACGCAAAACGCGTAACGGCCCAATTTCATCCATCTTATGGCCAATCTTAGATGCAGCAAGCAAAGTACCAAGTCCTGGCGTTGCTGCTACGATACCAGCAACAAATGCAACATCAGAACCATGAGGCATCATTGATTTTACGTATAATGAAACGATAGGATCAATTGACATAGTTGAAGATTGAACCAACATCGTAGTGATGAACATAACGATAATTAATTTAACACTTGGCAAACTCTTCATGATTTCGCCCATTGGCTTCATCTTTTCGCGAGAAATTGGAGTAAAGTCTTCATGAACTAGGAATGTTGTTCCTAAAAATACGATGAACATCAAGACACCGGTAATAAAGAACGGAATACGATAGCCCCATGCACCGCCAAAGATATTGCCAAAGAAACTAGAAAGGGCACCACCTAATAATGGACCAACCAAGTTGCCAGCAGTACCAGCGGTCATCATCTGACTCATTACCCATCCACTACGGTCGTGCGGCGTTTCGCTGGCCATCAATGCCGTAGCGTTGTTGATATAACCAGAAAATGACCCTTGAATGAAGCGCATGACAACGATATAAATCGCATTTGGTGCAAAACCAGTCAAGGTAATAGTAATTGCCATAACGCCGGATGCACGCATACACATTAGTTTTCTTCCTTTACGGTCAGCCAAGCTGCCCCAGTATGGAGAAATTATTGCCTGGGCAATAAAGGTCATAGCAAATGCCAGCCCAGAGTATAAGTTGATTTGCAGCTTAGAATAATTACCTAAATCAGAAATAAACAGTGAGATAAAGGGCATAGTCATTGAGTAGCCCATCCCAGTGATGAAGCAACCTAACCACAGGGTATAAAAAGCTTTATGCCAACCTGCAGGCAGATTGCGTGATTTAATAGTAGTCAAAGTGTCATCTCTTTCAAAAAATAAGAATAAGTTTTAATGTTTATTTTAGCACATACAAAAAATTAAATATTTTTCCAATTTTTTATAATAAAAAGATTATTAATGAAATAATGTGCTACGATAATGGTTCTAGAAGGGAGTTATCTTTATGGCACACATGTCGCGGCGAGAATATCGTATGAAGAAGGAACATGGACAAGATGGTGCTGATCGATCACGAATCAATTATTCTAAAAGTAGAGTAAATAGTCGTGAAGAATTTAGAAGCAAAAAAATTAGCAATCCTAAACCTGCTGCTAATACCAAAATCGATCTTTCACGTGAAAATTATAATCACGTAAAGCTCAATTTCTGGACAATCTTTTCTGATCGACCATATATTTCAGTTGCAATTATTGTCTTGGCACTATTTCTTGCCATGATCAAATTATGGTGGGGATTATTAATCTTATTGGCAGTTGTAATTGTTGGAATATACGTCATCGGCCACAGTCATCATCCCCATCAAGTACTTAGTCTTGAATTTCATCTAAAAGCTTCAAGAAAATTAAGTATGCTGAGAGCTTTAGAATTAGGTGGCTCAGTTACTATGTTTTTAGCTACCTATATGAAGCAAGTGGTAACTGTCGACTTTTCATCGGCAGGGTCAACCGATAGTTTCCAAATTATTCAAGGAGCATTGTCTAATAATGGTGGCTATTATGGTCAACAAGGATCATACTTTTTGAGTTTACTAAATACAGTCACTGGTGGTCAGCTCTGGAGTTCATACCGTTATGCCACAAATAGTGCGCAAATGATGAATAGTAGTTCTGGTCGCTGGATTATTATGTGGATCATGCTTTTGATGATTGCTCCAGCTTTTTGTGTATTAGCACAATTTTTTAAAGAACCATATTCTAGAAATGTGACTTTGATTACTTCATTGATTACCACATTTAGTTTTATCTTAACTCCTGTTTTAATGCGTAAATGGGTAGTTGGTTATGCTATGGAAAACCAACTGGCAAGAGAAGCGGCTAATAATGCTGTTCACATTGGGACGATGGCCTACGTAGGAATGGCTTGCTCGATCCTGGTATTAATAATTGCAACCTACCGGGTAATTAAACAAGATCATTTTGAATGAACTACACCGGCACTGAAGTGCCGGATTTCTGGGAACACTGAGTAGTGTTTAGGATCTTACATTGAATTATTCAAATACCTAACTCACGGAACTCAGCTTGTTACCGTGGCCAGTCCCTGACCATTTAGCTTTGCTTTATGCAAGATATTAACTGCCGCATTAATATCTCGGTCATGCTTAGTTTGACACTTAGAACAGGTCCATTCACGAATCTCTAATGGCTTAGCACCACTGTTATAGCCACATTTTGAACAAATTCTGGAAGTATTCTTAGGATCAACTGCAACTAGCTTTTTCCCATACCATTCACACTTATACTCCAGCATTTGTCTAAACATTTGCCATGAAGCATTGGCAATTGATTTGGCTAAGTGATGATTTTTCTGAAGATTCTTGGTTTTCAAATCTTCAATTGCAATTACATCATATTGCTTAACTAAATGCGTAGTTAATTTATGCAGGTAATCTCTGCGCTGATTAGCTATTTTTGCTTGGCATCCGGCTTTTGAGTTTTGTGCTTTTTGCCAATTAGTGAAACTCTCTAAGCTTCTAGGACAAAGTACCCTTTTATTCTTATCTTGTAAAACTAGTAATTTAGCTAAATGTCTACGTCGAGAATACTTTTTCTGCCAAATTCTAGCTTTCTTTTCAAAATAAGAACTGGCAAAACTAGAGTACTTTAAACCATTAGATAGAATTGCTAAATCAGCTACGCCAACATCAATTCCAACTTGTTTGTCAGTTAAGCTGTACTTCTCTGGTTCAGATATTTCTACCTGTAGAGACAAATAATATTTTCCTGTTGGTTCAAGCAGAACAGTGTAGCGCTTAATCTTAACATCTTGCAAAACTCCAGTCTTGCTGGTTTTGACACAGCCTAATTTAGGAATCTTTAAATATCTTTTACCTGCAATTCTGATAGTCGATTTACCAGTATAAGACCTTTTCAGATACTTGCGTGAATGAAAACGAGGCTTGTCAATTTGACCACTTTTATCTTGAAAGAAGTTCTTCCAAGACTGAGTTAGAAATTCATTAACTACTTGCAAGCTTGAAGAATCGCTGTTTTTCAAAAAAGGATATTCTTTTTTAAGCGGCTTAAGCAGATAATTCAGCTTAAATTTACCCAAGAAAGGCAAATCCTTATTATTCTGATAGCGCTCATTCATCATAGCCAGCATTTGATTCCAAACAAAGCGATCATTGCCAAACATCTGCTCAAGCTGGTTTTGTTGAGTTTTATTAGGATAGAGTCTTAACTTGATCCCTTTTAGCACATTTGTTCCCTCCTTTCTTTTTGAGATTATGCCAAACATATGTTTAAGAAAGAAGGAGGAACAAGCAAAAAACTAAAAAAGGCCGGATTCATCACGGGATTAAAATCCCGTGTTTTCTCCGGCAATTAATCAATAAAGAAAAAACAGCTTAGTCAACTTGACTAGACTGTTTTTTTGGAAATTAAGGAATAAATTAATTTTAGTACCAGTTATGTGCTAACCAAAATCTCTTAGCGTTAACCCATGAACCGTAACGACCGTAAACGTATCTATCAGCAGTACGTTCTTGGTTCTTTGGTGATAAGTCACCGTGTAAGTAGCCGATGCTTAATTGGTACTTACCGTAACATGAACCGTTTCTAGCAGTGTAGCTACCGCCTGATTCACGCATTGCGATCCATCTCTTAGCTGCTTTTTCTTTTTTAGACATTTTCTTCTTCTTAGCAGCTTGAACATTTTGGCTAGTAGAATCGTTAGCGAAAGTTTGTGCAACTGCAACACATGCAAAGGCAAGTGCTAATGCAGCAAAAATTTTAACTAAAGTAGATTTAACTTGTTTACTCATTGATTTCATTCCTTATTAAAACTTATTTTTAAAAAATTTATATATTTCTTAATGACTATACTTATATATTACAAGGTCTATATGACAGCAATGTTACAAAACGAAAACGTCACTCTTACAATCAGGAAGAAATTGCCTTTTTTGAGCGCTTTTACTGATATTTTGGTAAAATTTAGAGTGAATTATGCTAATAGGAGGCAAAATAAATGGCAGTTAAACGTTTTTATGAAATTTTCCACCCAGAACATTACGATTTACGCATTAACGTAAACCGTAAGAATAAGACTATTAATGGTACTTCAACGATTACTGGTGATGTAATTGAAAACCCAGTATTCATTAATCAAAAGTTTATGACCATCGACAGCGTTAAGGTTGATGGCAAGGACGTTGATTTTGAAGTGGTTGAAAAAGACGAAGCAATCAAGATTGAAACTGGCGTAACTGGCAGAGCCGTAATCGAAATTGCTTATAGCGCACCACTTACCGACACTATGATGGGTATTTACCCTTCATACTACGAATTAGAAGGCAAGAAGAAGCAAATTATCGGTACGCAATTTGAAACTACTTTTGCTCGTCAAGCATTTCCATGTGTTGATGAACCAGAAGCTAAGGCTACCTTCACCCTTGCCCTTAAGTGGGATGAAGAAGATGGTGAAGTTGCACTTGCCAACATGCCAGAAGTTGAAGTTGATCAAGATGGCTACCACCACTTTGAAGAAACTGTTCGTATGTCAAGCTACCTTGTCGCATTTGCCTTTGGTGACTTACAATCAAAGACTACTCACACTAAGGATGGCGTTTTGATTGGTGTTTACGCAACTAAGGCTCACAAACCTAAGGAATTGGACTTTGGCCTAGATATTGCTAAGCGCGCAATTGAATTTTACGAAGACTTCTACCAAACTAAATACCCACTTCCACAATCATTACAACTTGCATTACCAGACTTCTCAGCTGGTGCCATGGAAAACTGGGGTCTTGTAACTTACCGTGAAGCTTACTTACTCCTTGATCCAGACAACACTAGCTTAGAAATGAAGAAGTTAGTTGCTACAGTTATTACCCACGAATTAGCTCACCAATGGTTCGGTGACTTAGTAACCATGAAGTGGTGGGACAACTTATGGCTTAACGAAAGCTTTGCCAACATGATGGAATACTTATCAGTTGATGGTTTAGAACCTGACTGGCACATCTGGGAAATGTTCCAAACTAGTGAAGCTGCATCTGCATTGAACAGAGATGCTACTGATGGTGTTCAACCAATTCAAATGGAAATTAATGACCCAGCAGATATTGACTCAGTCTTTGACGGTGCCATCGTTTACGCTAAGGGTTCAAGAATGTTAGTCATGGTTCGTTCACTTCTTGGTGACGACGCACTTCGCAAGGGTCTTAAGTACTACTTCGACCATCACAAGTTTGGCAATGCTACTGGTGATGATCTTTGGGATGCACTTTCAACTGCAACTGATCTTGATATTGGTAAGATCATGCACTCATGGCTTAAGCAACCAGGTTACCCAGTAGTTAATGCCTTTGTTGATGAAGACGGTCACTTGAAGCTTACTCAAAAGCAATTCTTTATCGGTGAAGGTGAAGACAAGGGTAGACAATGGCAAATTCCATTGAATGCTAACTTTGACGCACCTAAGATTATGTCTGAAAAGGAAATCGACTTAGGCAACTACAAGGTACTTCGTGAAGAAGCAGGACACCCACTTAGACTTAATGTTGGCAACAACTCACACTTCATCGTTAAGTATGATAAGACTTTGCTTGATGATATCTTGGCAGATGTTAATGAATTGGACCCAATTGACAAGTTGCAATTGCTCCAAGACTTACGTCTCTTGGCAGAAGGTAAGCAAATTTCTTACGCTTCAATTGTTCCACTTTTAGTTAAATTTGCTGATTCTAAGTCAAGTTTGGTAATTAACGCACTTTACACTACTGCAGCTAAGCTTCGTCAATTCGTTGAACCAGAATCAGATGAAGAAAAGAACTTGAAGAAACTTTATGACCTCTTATCAAAGGATCAAGTTGCACGTTTAGGCTGGGAAGTAAAGCCAGGCGAAAGCGATGAAGATGTTCAAATTCGTCCATACGAATTGAGTGCCAGCCTTTACGCTGAAAATGCAGACTCAATTAAGGCAGCTCACCAAATCTTTACTGAAAATGAAGATAACTTAGAAGCATTGAATGCAGATGTTCGTCCATACGTTTTGATTAACGAAGTAAAGAACTTTGGCAATGCTGAATTAGTTGATAAGTTAATCAAGGAATACCAAAGAACAGCTGATCCATCATACAAGGTTGACTTACGCAGCGCTGTAACCAGCACCCAAGATCCTGCAGCTATCAAGACTATTGTTGGCGACTTTGAAAATGCTGACGTAGTTAAGCCACAAGACTTACGTGGTTGGTACCGTGGTTTACTTGCTAACCATCATGGTCAACAAGCAGCTTGGGACTGGATCAGAGAAGACTGGGATTGGCTTGACAAGACTGTTGGTGGTGACATGGAATTTGCTACATTTATCACTGTTACTACAGGTGTCTTCCACACTCCAGCAAGACTTAAGGAATTCAAGGAATTCTTTGAACCAAAGATTAATGTTCCACTTCTTAGTCGTGAAATTAAGATGGATGTTAAGGTTATCGAAAGTAAGGTTAACTTGATCGAAGCTGAAAAAGATGCTGTTAATGATGCAGTTGCTAAGGCAATTGATTAGGTAATATAATTGTAAGTGTTCATGAAGAACTAAATGCAATTCATGCAGAAGAACACAAATGAGAAAAAGAGTATGCTAAACGTGACTTTAGTCATGCAAAGCGTGGGCGGTCGTATGACCGCTTTTTTTGTAAAGAAATAAGGATCTATCTGTAAATAGGATAGGTCCTTATTTTTCGTGGTATAATTATTTTTATTGCTTACCTTAGATTAAGAAGGGAGTTTTTCTTTGGGTAAACGAGATTCAAATACAGCATTCTTTGGACAGCCAAAGGGCTTGTCCACTTTATTCTTTACTGAGATGTGGGAGCGTTTCAGTTACTACGGCATGCGGGCTATCTTATTGTTCTACATGTACTACGCAGTTACCAAAGGTGGTTTGGGAATGTCTCAAACTACTGCTGCTTCAATCATGTCAATCTATGGTTCGCTTGTTTACTTATCAACGTTAGTCGGAGGCTGGCTTTCTGACAGAGTATGGGGCTCTAGAAAAACAGTCTTTTACGGCGGTGTGCTTATTATGTTGGGACACATCGTTTTAGCTTTGCCAGCTGGTGTAGCGGCGTTATACAGTTCGATCGCTTTAATTGTTGTGGGAACTGGATTGTTAAAGCCAAATGTGTCTGATATGGTTGGTGGTCTTTATTCTGTTGAAGATCGCCGTCGTGACGCCGGCTTTAGTATTTTTGTTTTCGGAATTAACTTAGGTTCCTTCATCGCTCCATGGCTTGTTCCATGGGCAGCTGAAGGTTTTGGCTTCCATATCTTTGGTAGCCAGTTGAACTTCCATGCAGGATTTTCATTAGCTGCAGTTGGTATGTTCTTTGGTTTAGTACAATATGTACTTGGCGGAAAGAAATATCTATCAACTGAAAGTTTGACACCTAATGATCCTATTGATAAAGGCGATTTGCTTAACGTAATCAAGTGGGGTGTCATTATTATCGTTGCAATTGCTGCAGTTTTAGCCGTTATGGCTGGAGTAGGACAATTAAATGTTGATAATGTAATTACCTTATTAACTATCTTGGCTATTGCATTGCCAATTTACTACTTCGTAATGATGCTTCGCAGTTCAAAGGTTACTAAGATTGAACGTTCGAGAGTTAAGGCATATATTCCATTATTCTTCGCCGCAGCTATTTTCTGGGGAATAGAAGAATCAGGTTCAGTTGTTTTAGCATTATTTGCGGAACAAAGAACTGTTTTACATATCGGCGGTTGGCACTTTACTGCGGCTAACTTCCAATCTCTTAACCCATTATTTATCATGATTTTGACACCAGTATTTGTATGGCTATGGGAACACTGGAAGAAGCAGCCAACTGCACCGGGGAAATTTGCGGCAGGTCTTGTCTTTGCTGGGCTTTCATACATGTGGATGGCTCTTCCAGGTATGCTCTTTGGTACAAGTGGTAGAGTAAGTCCATTCTGGCTTGTAGGTTCATGGTTTATCGTTGAAATTGCCGAAATGTTGATTTCACCAATTGGCTTGTCAATTACAACCAAACTTGCTCCAAATGCATTCCGCTCACAGATGATGAGTATGTGGTTTATGGCCGATGCGACAGGACAAGCAATTAATGCCCAAATCGTTAAGTTTTATTCAACTAAAACAGAAGTGCCATACTTCATGGCTGTTGGTGTAGTCAGTGTAGTATTCGGGATTATTATGTTTGTTTTAATTAAGAAGATTAACGTCTTAATGGAAGGCGTACATTAGAATATGAAAAATGACGTGGGAATAATCTCACGTCATTTTTAAAATCTACGTAAATAGATGCTATAAACTACTAGTAAAATACCAAAGATTAAGAAAATAATTGCCAAACTACGTTGCCATTTAGCTTCATTAGTTTTAGTATTATCTTTTTTCCGCCGATTGTAAAATCAAATTGAACACTTTAGAAAAATAAAAAGTCCATCTGGACCCGTTTGATAGAATGTAATTACCACAAAACATCTTGAAACGAGGTCACAAATGGACTCTTTACATTCTATCATGCCTAAGCACAAAAAAGGAAAACATTTGTCATTAGAAGAGCGAGTTATTATCCAAACTCGTATCAAAGATGGATTTTCTCTTAGAGCAATTGCTCGTGAGATTGGTTGTTCTCCTTCTACGATTAGCTATGAAATCAAACGTGGTACAGTTTTGCTTTATCACGGTAAACAAAAGCGGTACAAAGCAGAACGTGGAAATGAAGTTTATCAAGCTAACCGACGCCACTGTGGTCGCAAATCAGACTTCTTGAAGAAATCTGACTTTATCAAGT
>NZ_PCYT01000051.1:0-12734 GCF_002553735.1 Lactobacillus sp. UMNPBX17 | reverse complement strand
TCGAATAAACAAACTAAAAAGACAATCAACACAGATTTAATTTATATAATACGAGAAGGTATTAAAATGAAAAATAAAAAGAAAGTTCTGTTTTCTTCTCTACTGGTAGTATTTTTATTATTCTTTCTATCAGCCTGTTCAACTAAAAAAGAGGAAAATACTCAGAAACATCAAGTCGACATTGTCACATCAACTAATATTTATGCCAATATTGCCAAAAATATCGTGGGTAAGCACGGTAAAGTCGAGGCAATTATCAATCATGGCGATACCGATCCCCATGATTTTGAGCCTACTACTGGCTCCGCTAAAGAAGTAGCCAATGCCAATATCGTTATTGCAAATGGTTTGGGATATGACAGCTGGATGACTAATTTGGCTAATGCAAATGATATTCATGTTACTAAAGTAGGAGAGCAGCTTATGGGACTAAAACAGGGCGACAATCCTCATATTTGGTATAACCTGAATATGCTACAAAAATACGTGGCCTACCTTGTTAAAAAAGCTAGTCAAATTGATCCTAAGCATACATCTTATTTTAAAACTAATGCCAAAATTTATTTGAATAAAATAGATACGATAAAGAAATTGGCCGACAAAATAAATGGAAGAAAGGCGAAGCCAGTTTATGTGAGTGAGCCGGTATTTGATTATGCCTTAGAGCGGTGCCATTTTAAAATTGGTAATCCAGCTTTTGAAGAGGCTGTAGAAAATGAAACTGATCCAAACGCTAAGGTTGTACACGAAATGCAAATGGGTATCAAACAGAGAAAAATTGCTTTCTTCGTTAATAATGTCCAAGCATCAAGCAGTACCGTTAATAATATGGTAAGCTTAGCTAAGCACTCAAACGTGCCAGTACTTGATGTACGTGAGACGATGCCTAATGGTGTTAGCTACTATCAATGGATGAAAAACAATTATCAAAAATTATTTCAAATTTTTTCAAAATAACCCTTGCATAAATTAAGGATGTCTAGTAATATAATAAGCGTTGTGATTGAGATGTCACTCAGATAACTAAAAAATGAAAAAGTTAAAAAAGTTCTTGACTTTTAAAATTGATTTAGTTATTATAATAAAGTACTCTTGATTAAGAGATATGACCCGTTGGTCAAGTGGTTAAGACACGGCCCTTTCACGGCCGTAACATGGGTTCAAATCCCGTACGGGTCACTTATGGAGGATTAGCTCAGCTGGGAGAGCATCTGCCTTACAAGCAGGAGGTCACAGGTTCGAGCCCTGTATCCTCCATTGTTCGGGACTACCGCGGAGACGGTAGTTCTTTTTTTATGCAAAAAGAACGAACAAAATAATTTTATCGGTTCAAGTCCTGAAAGGATTCACTATTAACAGTGAAGATGCCTTGTAACCGAATAGCTAATGTCTATATAGGGGGACTATTATGGAAAGACGTTTGTTTACTTCAGAATCAGTTTCTGAAGGACACCCAGATAAGGTTGCTGATCAAATTTCAGATGCTATTCTGGATGCAATGTTGGAAAAAGATCCTAATTCACATGTAGCATGTGAAACGATTGTAACTACAGGTATGGTTTTTGTCTTCGGAGAAATTTCAACTAGTGCTTATGTTGATATTCAAGACGTAGTACGTAAGACCATCTTGAGAATTGGTTATGATCGTCCTGAATTAGGTTTTGATGGCAATAACTGTGCCGTCATGGTGGATATTGATGAGCAATCACCTGATATTGCGGGTGGTGTAGATCATTCACTTGAAACTAGAGAAAATGAGTCTGATCAAGACGAATTGGATCAAATTGGTGCGGGTGACCAAGGTTTGATGTTTGGTTTTGCTATTAAGGAAACACCAGAATTAATGCCTTTGCCAATCTCACTTGCTCATCGCTTAATGAGACGTGTTGCCTCATTGAGAAAGGATCATACTCTAGAATGGCTTCGTCCAGATGCTAAGGCACAAGTTACAGTTGAATACGATGAGAACAAGAATCCACTTCGTGTTGATACTGTAGTTATTTCTACTCAAACTGATGCAGAAGTATCTAATGACGAAATTCGTCGAGCAATGATCGATTTAGTAATTAAAGAAGTTATTCCAGCTCGCTACTTGGATGAAAAGACCAAGTTCTTGATTAACCCATCTGGACGCTTCGTTATTGGTGGACCAAAGGGTGACTCTGGTTTAACTGGACGTAAGATCATCGTTGATACTTATGGTGGTTATGCTCGTCATGGTGGTGGTGCCTTCTCAGGTAAAGACCCAACAAAGGTTGACCGTAGTGCTAGTTATGCAGCTCGCTATATTGCTAAAAATATCGTGGCAGCTGGTCTTGCATATCGCTGTGAAGTACAATTAGCCTACGCAATCGGTGTGGCTCACCCAGTATCAATTATGATTGATACAGCTGGTACCGGTAAGGTGGATGATGATCTTTTGACTGAAGCAGTTCGTCATGTCTTTGATCTTCGTCCAGCAGGTATCATCAAGATGCTTGATTTGCGTCGTCCTATTTATGAACAAACTGCCGCATATGGTCACTTCGGCAGAACAGATGTCGATTTACCGTGGGAAAAGACCGATAAAACTCAAGATTTACTTGATTACATCAAAAACAATAAATAATAAAAAGAGGGAGTAAAAATGAAAAAAACAAACGTGTCACTAGTCACGCTTGCGATTTTTATGACTACTTTTATGTCTGGTGTTGAAGGAACGATTGTTTCTACTGCGATGCCAACCATAGTTTCTGATCTGAATGGATTGGAAATTATGAATTGGGTTGTATCAATTTTTCTTTTGATGACGGCTGTGTCAACTCCTTTATATGGAAAACTGGCAGATAGCATTGGGCGAAAGCCAGTTTTTTTATTTGGGATTGCACTCTTTGTCATTGGATCGTCATTGTGTGGCTTAGCTCAGAATATGATTGAATTAATTGTATTTAGAGCAATTCAAGGATTAGGTTCAGGAGCAGTTCAACCGGTGGCTATTACGCTGATTGCGGATTTATATACTTTGCAAAAACGGGCAAAACTGTTAGGACTCAATTCTGGCTTTTGGGGAGTAGCCTCAGTAATTGCACCACTATTAGGTGGTTTTATTGTTCAACATCTGTCTTGGCACTGGGTTTTTTATATTAATGTTCCGATCGGAATTATCGCCTTTTTGCTGGTTATTTTCTATTTAAAAGAACCAAAGCACAATGCCAAATCAAAGTTGGACTTGCAAGGTACAACTTGGTTGGTAATTTTACTGCTAGCTTTGATGTTCTTCTTACAGGATCTTGGCGAAAACACCAATATTGCAATAATGGCTATTTTAGCTCTTTTAATTGTGGTATCGGTAATTGCCTTCTTTAAGGCAGAAAAGCGCGCTAAGGACCCAATAATGCCGTTATCAATGCTGAAAAATAGAGAGTTCCTGGCAATCAATCTAATTACTCTACTTATCTGTGGGGTAGTTATTGGCTTTGAATTCTATATTCCAACTTGGATGCAGGGAATTAACGGAACTAACGCCTCGCTTGCTGGTTTTGCCGTTACACCAAGTTCTTTAATGTGGATTGTAGGTTCGTTTATTCTAGGCTGGATGCTTGGCCGCTGGGGTATTAAGCGGACTTATGATTATATGTTAGGCGTATTGGTGATCACAGATTTGGTATTGCTTTTAGTACCAATTTACACACCATTCTGGGTATTCTGTATTGTCGCAGCCTTTAACGGTACCGCATTTGGGGTTATTACAACGGCATCTCAGGTTCATTCTCAAGTGCTAGTATCTAAGTCTGACATTGGGGTAGCAACTTCATTTAATACTTTGATGAAATATTTGGGTCAAACTATGATGATTTCAATCTACGGTATTGCCTTTAATACGGCGGTAGCTCATGGTTTAGCTAAGCACCCTGGATTGACTCAAGGGATGATGAATAAAATCGTTTCTGCGGAAAATGCCAAGACGCTAGCAGCCAATACGATTCCACAGTTGCGTCAAGTTCTTTTGGGTGGATTAAAAGCCGTATATTTTGTTTCATTAATCGTGATAATTGTTTCCATCGTTTTGAACCGAACATATCGTGATCAAAAAATTAATACCAAATAAAAAATCCAGATGCATCTTTAATGCGTCTGGATTTTTGTTTTAAAAGCTGCGTTTCAACAATTGTTGCGGCATTTTCTTAAGTAATGTTGTTGCACTATTATTTGGAAAAATAGCTAAACAGTCAACCGCTTTTTGGGCATAATCTTGAGCGAGTTTCCTACTTTTCTCAATAACGGAACTATTAACGAGAATTTCTTGAATCAGTTGCATATCTGAAACGGACATTTCGCGTTTTTTATTTAAAATAGGCAACAGCTTTTGTCTTAACTCGGGCTGATCAAGTGCAAGCAAAAGTGGCAAGGAATAAACACCGGTAGCTAAATCTTCTAAAGTAGGCTTATTGAGTTTGTCGCTGCCTGTGTAGTCTAATAAATCATCTACAATTTGAAATGCGATTCCTAGATTTTCTCCAAAATTGGCTAAAGCTTCACTTTCTTCGGCATTCCCACCCGCAAAATGTGCACCTTCTTCAGCTGCTAAACGGAAGAGGGCGGCGGTTTTACCTTTGATATCGTTTAGATAATCCGTAAAGGTCTGCTCTAAGTTAAAGCGTTCAGCCATTTGACCGAGTTCTCCATTTAAAATATGGCTCATAGTTTGCGCGTTGCGCACCAGATACTCGTGTTCTGCAGTTGTATCCAGCATTAAATCAAAAAAGTTGGTGAATAATAAATCACCAGCGTACACAGCGACATCTTTGCCAAACTCTGCTTGAATGCTGATATTGCCTCTACGCAGATCAGAATCATCGATGATATCATCATGAATCAAAGTTGCCATATGCAAAATTTCGATAGATGAAGCTAAATTAATAGTTTGTTGATTAACTTTTCCGACTACATGTGCTGCTAATAATAAAAGGCTGGGGCGCAGATATTTGCCACCGTTGTCGGCCATTGTTAATAAAGCAGTCTGTAAACTCTGATGAGGAGTTTGAATGGTGTGCTGAATCAAAGCATCGACTTCAGCTAATTCATCAGCAATAAGTGGATATTTTTTCCAAGGCTTAAAATTTTTCATAAATCGTTTCCTTAAACTAATAAAATTATTATCGTTTAATTGATTTGTTCAAATAGTTACATTACTTATTATTACGCAGATTGTGAATCTAACCAACAAAAAAACTAGTGAAAATTAAATTCACTAGTCTTTTTGTTTATTTTCGCGATTTTTCTAACATTTTTGGTTCAATGTAAAAGTGGTATAAGAATGAATAACCAAGTAAAACAAAGGTAATTCCTTCAATCCAACCTCCAAAGACATCAGATGGATAATGCACATGGACGAATATTCTTGTGTAGCCGATCAAGATCGGGAACAACGCCCAAATGATAATTAATAGAGTTTTCCAGAATTTGCTTTTAATTAATAAAATTGTCAAGATAATTAAAACTCCAAATAATGCGGCACTACCAACTGAGTGACCTGATGGAAAACTGTAGCCATCGGCATAAACTAAATGGTGAACGGTTGGACGTTGGCGCTCAACTGCGTGTTTGATAATCCAGTTATAACCGTTGGCACAGATCATGACGCCTGCTGTGAACCAAGCATAAGCATATTGTTTAAACGTAATTAAAAGAATAAATAAGATAATTGTTTCTATCGTAATCGTGCTGGTATTGCCTAAATTGGTAAAAGTTTTTGCAAAAGCGACATTTGTCGGATTATTATTGCAGACAATGCTGATGACTGCATTGTCGAAACTGTGGATAAACGGTGAACCAGATGAAACAAGCATCGCCCACGCTGCGTAGATGACCACAAAGATTATCCCTGGAACCAGAGTATCTCTTGGTGGATTTTTTGTATTAATCAAAAAAAGTCTCCCCTTGTAATTTTTAGCATTTGTGGTAAATTATAATCATTATCTATAAGAAAATAAAGGTCAGGAAGTAGTAACAAGGATATTTTTTCAGAGAGAGACTGGTTGCTGTGAAGTCTTAGAATGGAATTGTGAACTTGTCCTGGTATTGAAACCTATCGTTGCCATCCGCGTTAAGGAGCGATTAAGGGTCACATTTTTGATGTGGAACTTAGGTGGTACCGCGATTATTTCGTCCTATGATTGATAGAATCATAGGACTTTTTTGTTAGAGAGGAAAAATATGTATAATCACAAAGTTGTCGAAAAGAAATGGCAAGATTATTGGGCAAAGCATGATACCTTCAAGACAGGTACAGATCCCAAGAAGAAAAATTATTATGCATTGGACATGTTCCCATTCCCATCTGGTAAGGGACTTCACGTAGGTCATCCAGAAGGATATACTGCAACCGATATTGTCTCACGTATGAAGCGTGCACAAGGCTATAATGTGCTTCACCCAATGGGTTGGGATGCATTTGGTCTTCCAACAGAACAATATGCTTTAAAGACTGGTGAAGATCCAGCAGTTGTTACTAAAAACAATATTGCCAACTTTAAGCGTCAACTTAACAAGTTAGGCTTTTCATACGACTGGGATCGTGAAATTACTACTAGTGATCCTAACTACTACAAGTGGACTCAATGGGTCTTTGAACAAATGTATAAGAAGGGCCTTGCTTATGAAGCTGAAGTTCCAGTTAACTGGTCACCAGACCTTGGTACTGTTGTAGCTAACGAAGAAGTTATTGATGGTAAAACTGAACGTGGTGGTTACCCAGTATACCGTCGTAATATGCGTCAATGGATGCTTAAGATGACTGCTTATGCCGACCGTTTGCTTGAAGATTTGGACGGCTTGGATTGGCCAGAACCAGTTAAGGAAATGCAAAGAAACTGGATTGGCCGTTCAGTTGGTGCTCAAGTAACCTTCAAGATTAAGGGCAGCGACAAGACCTTCGATATCTTTACTACTCGTCCTGATACTTTATTCGGTTGTTCATATACTGTTCTTGCTCCAGAAAACAAGTTGGTACAAGAAATTACTACTGATGCACACAGAGACGAAGTTAATGCCTACATCAAGAAGATTGAATCAAAATCAGACCTTGAAAGAACTGACTTGAACAAGGACAAGACTGGTGTATTTACTGGTGCTTACGCAATTAACCCAGTTAATGGCAAGGAAGTTCCGATTTGGATTTCAGATTACGTATTGGCAAGTTACGGTACTGGTGCGGTTATGGCAGTTCCAGCTCACGATGATCGTGACTATGATTTTGCTAAAAAGTTTGATTTGCCAATTAATCAAGTACTTGAAGGTGGCAACTTATCTAAGGCTGCCTTCACTGAAGATGGTCCACACATTAACTCAGAATTCTTGAATGGTTTGGACATCAAGGATGCCAAGAAGAAGATGGTTGACTGGCTTGAAGAACACAACTGCGGTGAAAAGAAAGTTAACTACAAGCTTCGTGACTGGGACTTCAGTCGTCAACGTTACTGGGGTGAACCAATTCCAGTTATCCACTGGGAAGACGGTACTACTTCACTTGTTCCAGAGGATCAACTTCCACTTCGTTTACCACATGCAACTGATATCAAGCCATCCGGTACTCCAGAAAGTCCATTAGCTAACTTAACTGACTGGGTAAACGTAGTTGATGAAAATGGTCGAAAAGGTAAGCGTGAAACCAACACTATGCCTAACTGGGCTGGTTCAAGTTGGTACTACTTACGTTATGTTGATCCACACAATGATAAAGAATTAGCTGATTACGACTTATTGAAGCAATGGCTTCCAGTTGACCTTTACATCGGTGGTGCAGAACATGCAGTTCGTCACCTTCTTTACGCTAGATTCTGGCACAAGGTTCTTTACGACTTGGGTGTTGTTCCAACCAAGGAACCATTCCAACGTTTGTACAACCAAGGCTTAATCTTGAAGAACCACGAAAAGATGTCTAAGTCAAAGGGTAACGTAGTTAACCCAGATGAAGTGATCGATGAATACGGTGCAGATTCACTTAGAATGTACGAAATGTTCATGGGACCACTTGATGCTTCAATTGACTGGGATGACAATGGTCCAGCATCAACTAAGAAGTTCTTAGATCGTGTATGGCGTTTGTTTGTTAACGACCTTGACCTTAAGGCAATTCCACAAGAAAGAATTGTGGATAAAAACGATGGTGAACTCGACAAGGTTTATGCAGAAACTGTTAAGAAGGTTACTGAAGACTTTGACGCTCTTCACTTCAACACCGCTATTTCTCAAATGATGGTCTTCATCAATGCTGCGCAAAAGGCTAAGAGTATTCCACGTGAATACGCAGAAGGATTTGTTAAGCTTTTGGCTCCAGTTGCTCCACACATGATGGAAGAAATCTGGCAAGTATTTGGTCATGATGAATCAATTACTTATGCTAAGTGGCCAACTTATGATCCAGCTAAGTTAGTTGAATCAACTGTGGAAATTATGGTTCAAGTTAACGGTAAGCTTCGTGGTAAGTTCCAAGCAGCTAAGGATGCAGATCGTGATGCTGTTCAAAAAGAAGCTATGGCTTTACCACACGTACAAAAATTCTTGGAAGGTAAGGACGTTAAGAAGGTTATCGTTGTACCTAACAAGATTGTTAATATCGTTGCTAAATAAGTTAAGTTTTTCCTAAAAGCTTTATGAAGTTGAGCTTTATGAAGCAAATTGAGTGACAATTAATTAGTTAATACTTTTTATTAGGAAAAATTGATGGAAGAAGAAAATAATTTAGATAGCAAAGATACACAAAGCACATTTTTAAAGGGCTCTGCCTGGATGACCTTTGGGTCGATTGCTTCTAGAATCTTAGGTGCGTTGTATATTATTCCTTGGTATGCCTGGATGGGTGACTATGGGAATATTGCCAATGCCTTAACTGCGCGAAGTTATAATATTTATACGATATTTATTCTAATTTCGACGGCCGGAATTCCGGGAGCGATTGCCAAACAGGTGGCTAAGTATAATGCCTTAAATGAATATGGAATTGGGCGAAAATTATTCCATAAAGGGTTAATTTTAATGGCCTTCTTGGGAGTAATTTCTGCTGCGATCATGTATTTTGCCTCACCGCTACTGGCATCTAACGGTAGTCAAAGCGATCCAAGACAAATTGCAGTTATGCGTAGTTTGTCTTATGCGATTTTGATTATTCCGATCTTGAGTATCATGCGTGGGTACTTCCAAGGGTATGCGGACATGATGCCAAGTGCGATGTCACAGTTTGTGGAGCAATTTGCTCGAGTAGTTTGGATGCTTTTAACGGCATTTGTAATCATGCAAGTGCAGCACGGCTCTTATGTTCATGCCGTTATCCAGTCAAACTTGGCTGCCGCAATTGGTGCCGCATTTGGGATTGGCCTGTTAGTTTGGTTCTTGTTTTCACGGCGAAAACAATTAGATAATTTGGTTGCTAATTCGAATAATCGGTTAAAAGTTTCCACAACCGAACTATTTGCGGAAATTATTGAACAGGCAATTCCATTTATTATTATCGATTCAGGAATAACTTTATTCTCATTAGTAGACCAATATACATTCCACCCAATGATTGCAGGGCTGGTTCATGCAAGTTCAGATACAATTGAAGATTGGTATGCATTATTTGGTCTTAATGCCAATAAGTTGATCATGATTATCGTGTCTTTGGCAAGTGCAATGGCAGTGACAGCGATTCCGCTTTTGTCAGCTGCACATACTAGAGGCGATTTTAAGAGCATCTCTAAGCAAATTGCTAATACGATGGACTTGTTCTTGTTCGTGATGATTCCTGCTGCATTCGGAATGGCCGCTATTAGTAAACCGATTTATACGGTTTTCTATGGCCCAGATCCATTAGGTAGCAATGTTTTATACTTGTCATCATTTACTGCAATCAGTTTAGGACTTTTTACAGTATTGATGGCGGTTTTGCAAGGTTTGTCAGAAAATGGATTGGCAATAAAATATTTAGTTTTAGGTTTAATCCTGAAGGGCATTTTGCAATATCCGATGATCTTTTTGTTCAAGATTTATGGACCGTTAGTTGCAACCAACTTAGGCTTATTGGTGATTGTTCTGTTGTCATTGAAGCACTTAGAAGTACAGTATGACTTTAATTTGAATAGAACAAGCCGCCGCTTGGTTGGTATTACCGCATTTTCGATAGGGATGTTCCTAATTGTTAAATTAGTTGAGATGGGCTTAGGCAAGTTCTTAAACCCAGATCATAGAATATCTGCCTTGATTCTGGTAATTTTATCAGTAGTCGTGGGAATTGTCTTTTATGGCTTAGCCACAATAAAGACAGATTTAGCCCAAAAAGTTATGGGTAGCAAAATTGAACGAATTTTAGTTAAATTGCATATTCATAGTTAATGAAAGAAGAACGATGATTGATTTCATCGTTCTTTTTGTGTTTGGAGTTAAAACACTGGGGAAGGGATGCAAGTAGGTAATAAAAAAGGAACGAGCAAAACTCGTTCCTTTTTTCATGGTATTCATCATGTAAGAATTATTTATTTGTTTTGATCTAAAAGAATTAGTCCTTTACAACGTCCTTAATGTTCAACCATTGGCTTTTGTTAATCTTAACGATCTTCTTGCCATTAGTCTTCTTAACTGCTTTAGCAGTGAAAGTTGAACCCATTGAAACTTTCTTAGCAGTCTTCTTACCGTTAGCGTTTAAAACGTCAACCTTTTGGTTCTTAGTGTCCTTAACAACAACGAAGATCTTGTCGCCTTTCTTGATTGAAGGGTTAGTAGGAGCAACTTCTGAAACACCTAACTTTGGAGCAGTGAAGCTAGCAGCTTGAGCAGCACCAGAACCAATACCCATGAAACTAATTGAAGCAACTACAACTGAAACAACTTTAACAATTTTCTTTGAGTCTAACATAATGAATACCTCTATTTTCTAAATCACTTTAACTTGTTGGAACTTTTCGTTCCCTCATTCCTTACATCTTTATTATATAACATGTATTATATAATGCAAGGGCAAAATAAGACTTTTTTAAAAAGAAAATAGATGGCGAAAAAGCTTGCTATAATAACATTTGTTCCAAGTTTTGACTGGAAAAAGAGCAAAAATAAAAAACAAAAATTTTTGTTATCATTACAAAAAAGACCCGAATCACTTAGATTCGAGTCTAAAAACCTTATAAAACTACTTTTTCTTTTTAATTTCTTTTTTAGCAGTTTTGCTCTTCTTTGTTTCCTTCTTAGCAGTCTTCTTTTCTGGCGCTTCATATTTACGCACAACTGTCAGCTTTTCAATGATTGCTTCTACTAGTTGATCTACCACCTTATCAGCATCTTTTTCAACTTCTTCTTCAGTTGCCAATTGATCAATTCTAAAATGCGAAACATTAACATAATCAGACCGCGTTTCAAAATAAACATTAAGCGGATATTCTTGCCCTTCCTCAAAAAAATTGACAATCTTCTTATAATTGCTGTAAGGCAAGTTGATGATATTAGTCTCTAAAGCAAACGTAACCGGACGCTGACCTGTCACTGCCAGCTGAGTTTGCACTAATGAATCATGCTTGAACGCAGCAGCGACTTCCTTAATCATCTTCTCTGCATAAGGCTTGATCTTGCTCTTAGATTTGCTAATATCGCTATATTTTACTGTTTCAAGATCTTGAATGTAATCTTGATTTTCAATTTTATTATTTAAATCTTCTAAATTAATCTTCAAAATAAACTTTCCTTTTTGTTAATTCTACTCACTAACATACTACAAAAAATTTTTTTGTCATCACTTTTTAGAATTCATAATAAGATTTTGCTAGAATAGTACTCATGAAAAATAAAAAAATTAATTTAAAGTACTTATTTTTAATTATTCCAATTGGATTAATATTAGTGCTTAGTCTAACTTACCTTGCCAACAAAAATCAAATTGATGACGAGATTAATTGGATGACGATGAAAGAGAAACAAAAGCTCAATGTTCCTCTAGAAAATCAGCTCCCCGACCTGCCTAACGGCTGCGAGGTAACTAGTTTATCCATGCTTATGAACTATTATGGCATCAAAGTTACTAAAAATGAACTAGCACAGAACATTCAACACGTCGATTCTTTTACCGACAATGGCCGTTATCGCGGTAATCCTAATCAGGGCTTTGTCGGTCATATGACTGTAGCAAATGCCGGCTGGTGCGTTTATAATGGTCCGCTTTATAACGTTGCACGTAAATACACCAACCACATCGTTAATGCTTCCGGCAGTAATTTCCTGAAAATATTAAAACTGGTTTCCGATGGTCATCCCGTTTTAATTATTACTACTACAACCTTTAGCCGCGTCAACAATATGCAAACGTGGGAAACTAACTCAGGTAAGGTGAACGTTACACCATCATCACATGCTTGTGTAATTACAGGTTACAACAAGAAAAAGAAGGTTGTCTACCTTAACAATCCTTATGGATGTCAACTACCCTAGACTGAAGTCTAGGGCTTAGTGGCTCGTTAGCTTACGCTAACCAGAACACCAACTTGCTTAGATACGGACTTGACTTACCAGCAATAATCTTTTGGCTATTGCCGATAGAGGTCGTCTAATTACCAAAGCCTTTTGAGTCCGTGAGTTGCTAGCGGACTGCAGCCCCGAATAAGGCTGCTTCTTTTATTTTAGGATTCTGCCACTTGCCTAATCCTTTTTCTAGAATATTCACTGCCGCATTCCAATCGCGAATATGGTGCGTCTGACAGATTGGGCACGTCCATTCCCGATCCTTAAGGGTTAAT
>NZ_PCYT01000050.1:0-12847 GCF_002553735.1 Lactobacillus sp. UMNPBX17 | reverse complement strand
ATATTTATCTGGTGTTAAGAGACCTTCTATTATTAGAATGCGCAATTTGCTCAAATTCTTTGAAGATACATCTAACAGAAAAGATCCTAGAAAATATGACGATGATTTTTTTGATATAAATTATTTAAAAAACTACAATTACTTTTCATACCATCAAACACTATTCAATGATATAAAACAAGAAATTAATTATATCTTTAAAATTATTATTGATTCACTAAAATGTTTGGACGAAATGGACAAAGCGATAGCTGAACCCCTGCCATATACCCAAAATACATTAAATGCTAATATAGAGTGGATAAATAACTTTTCCAAATTAAATGACATTGCTTTAGCAAAATTAGACTTTGCAAAAAAATACTAGATTTTGAAAAAATAAAGCAAACCGATATTTCAAAAATTAACCTTACAAATAAAGACCAATTTTTCAAAAAAATCAATTACTATATTGAACAAGCTCAAGTGCCAATTTATAATGACATCTTAACTGAAAAACCAGTCAATACGATAATTGGTTACTCTATAGATAACTTCTTTTTAGAAAAATACTACGATATTACAAGCCCATCTTGGGTACCTGTTCAAATTAATGAAGCTAATTTTATAGCTTTGACATCAATCAAAGTGATTCTAGATTTTTTATACAAAATGCCTTATAGAATTAAAGCTACTAAGGATTTACTCAATGCACCTGGTTTTAATTTTAAAATGTAAAATCACGTACTTCTTGCTTTTCTTCCTCAGTCAATCCGTACGCCTCCATTACTAATTCATCAACTTCAAGATTTTCTTTGGAATAATCCTGTTTAGATTGTGCTTTACTCATAATTACTGAAACTTTATCTGCAATTTTATCTTGTTCTTCTGAATTCAAATCAGGGACAGGAAATTGAGCCAGTTCATTTACTTTGAATTGTGGAAATAGTCTACGTTGAAATTTATCAAAATGCATTAAAAACCATAAAGTTTCAATTTTAGAATTAAGTATTCCAAGTAATGCTAATGGTTTAATTTTGTTAAAATCCTTAATAATCATTGAATTTCTATCATTGATTAAGTCCGCATTAGTTACCATAGCTTCTATTGAGTAAACTTTTTTTGAAGGAATTTGTCTTACTAAAATTCTCTCACCTTCAAATAAAATAGGATCTCTCATAGCTGCCAAATTTTGACCATATTTTATATATTCTCCATTCCATGAAAGTTTATATCTACTAACATTATTTCCATCTATATATGGCCTATAAGTATCATCTTCTTTTTTCTTAGAATGATAAATTCGGTTATCCTTATCTTTTTTAGATTGCTTTGGTTTTCCTTTTCCTACTTCATATGCTTCTATACCAGACTTGACAATAGAAATATTAGGTGAATTTAAAACATTTTTTGAATCATTTACTTTCCAATAAGCTCCAATTGCATCCCTATATTTAACCATTGAAATACTAAAAATAGGATTGTATTTTCCAAAGAAATCTTTATCAACCGTACCAACAGTTTCAAAATCACCCTTTTTCAATTCACCCACTGTTACTTCATCAGATTTTTCTTTCTTCAAGAATACTAGACAATTGTCTACATTCGCATCTGCAAAAATTTTATCTAAAGAATTAATGATTACTAGACTACCTGATTTATTCAAGAGGAAATTTCTTATCTTTTGATTTGATTGAATTGTCAACATATTATTAGGCACGATATAAGCAAAGGTCCCATTTTTCTTTAATAAGTTATACCCCAATTCCATAAACAGCGTATAAGTATTAGCTTGGTATTCATCCACTTCATAATGCGAAAGATAATATTGCTTCGTTTTATCATCAAATGACTGGTTTCTAGCAAAAATATATGGTGGATTTGCGATAACAATATCAAAGCCGACAAAGTTACCATCTTGATCTAACACTTCTGGAAATTCTAAGCGCCATTCAAGAGCATTGTTATAAAGTGGATCTCCCTTTCTATTTTCAAAACTTTCTTTTGCTTCTTTAACTTTTTGTCTTAATTCCGCAATTTTCTCATTATCAACTTTTTGATCAAAAAGGTTAGTAGTTCCTGCTAATTCTGCAAGTGCTCTATCATATTTTTCAGCTTCAGGAGATCTCCAGCTATTCACAAAAGTACTTTTAATACTATTAATCTGGCCATTAATTTCAGATTTAATGCCTTTCTCGCTAGTATCTTTATATTGTTTTACTAACTCAACATATTGCTTAAAATCTTTTTTACGGAGATCAAATTTATCAGTGAGATCATAACGATGAATCAAACTATCCCCAACTTTGATATTAATATCAATATTAGGAAGAGTCGTTAAATATCTCTCTCCATTATCACCTTCTGAATAATATGCGTTCTTTAAAAGTTCAATCCATAATCTTAAACGACAAATATTTACAGAGTTTGGATTTAAATCCACACCATAAAGACAGTTTTCAATAATTGTCTTTTTTTGTTGGAACAGTGCTTTTTGCACTCTTAATGAATTAGGCTTATTAGCATTATAAGAATAGTTATTGCCATATTCATCTTGAATAATTAATTCATCATTAGCTACGGTACAACTAATATCATTTAATAAATTACCGTCAGCATCAAATAGCACTCTAAGGGATGCTTTTATAGCAATTAATTCATTAAGCACAGAAACAAGGAAATGCCCTGAACCAACTGCGGGATCTAAAACTTTTAATTCATCAATCGCATCACTGATCTTCTTACGATTTTCAACAGAGAAATGATAATCTCTGGTAATGTATCCTAGTTCAGTTATATTCTTAGCATCAGTCTTTAAAGTTTCATTGATCTTAGTGAGAACAGCTTGTCTAACTGCTCTTTTAGCCATATACATGGTTATTTTGCCTGGTGTAAAGAATGAACCATCTTTATAACCATTAATCTTTTCAAAGATTAAGCCTAATACAGAAGCATTAATTAATTGATCTTGACTCTTCTTGTTCTTGGCATCTACTGCAGATGTAAAATCATATGAATTTAAGAACTTGAAAAGATAATCTAAAATTTGAATCTTACCTGTTAATTTCTTACCATTAGCATCTCTTAATTTTGTTTTAGAATAGACATCTATTTCACCTTCACGTAATCCGTTAATATTTATACCTTCTTTTGAAGATTCAAGTTCTGTTCTTTCAAATAGAGAACTATTCATATAAGGAACATATGGAAATTTTTCTTTTATTCTATCTCTTCTGTCTTCGACTTTCTTAGCCATTACCAGGAAGAAAAGTTCATTAAGATCATCAAAAGAGGTGATTTTTTTAGAGTTCAAGAACTTATAATCATCACTATGATTAAAACTAACTAAAGAAGATTCCAAAAGTTTCAAGAATAGGATTCTATTGATCCAGACAACATTCAATTGCATAGCAATATCAAATTGTTGACTTTCTGGAACATCATTTATATCTAATTGCTCAATAGTATTTTCAATTAAAGAAGCATCTTGTCTTTTACCTTCTTTAAATCTACTAATAACCTTATTTCCACTCTTCTTCTCTTCGTGAAGTCCCATAATGTATAAAAGCTCATTATAAAAATTCTTATTCAAGCTATTTGAGTCCGCAAAAACCATTTCATTTAAAAGGTTTTCAGTACTAAAGAATCTATAAAGACGGGTTATGTCTTGCTTTTTAAACTCATTAGAATCAGCTTTTAAAGAATCTCTCAAGTCAAAATAACCAATTTTAATTGGCTTATTTAAAGCCTTATCAATTGCGGGGGCAATAACTTCATCAAATAAAAAGTCAGTTTTGGTACTAGATAGTCGTCTTGCTTCAAATTTATTAAACAGATCAACTAATTTTTTATTTTTATAAAAGTATTTTTCTAACTCGTTAGAATCAATAACAAAGAAATCATAACCATTAGTCACAATCCCTTTCTTAACTTCTAAATTTCCGTTAACGATTCTTTCTCTTAGATAATAAGCTACTAATTCTCTAAAAGCTTTAACATTCAGATGGTCTTTGCTCATCATTTCCGATTCATTGCCTAGAAGTCTTTTATACTCAACAATGACGCCAACTTTACTTTTACTGGTTTCACCATTATAAATAGCTAGATCTATTCTTTCGCTAGTATTGATAAATTTGTTAGGAATAACCTTTTCTAAAAAATCACGGAATATTCCTTTTTGAAATTCTTCCGTTTGCTCTTGGTTTTCTGCTATTTTTTTATAGTATTCTTCAAGAGCATTTGTGAATTCTTCTTTTTGGTCATCTTGAGGCATTATCGCTTCGACGTTACGATTAATGCTTTGTTTTAAATTTTGTATTACTGCCATAATCTATTCCTTAAATTGATACTAATATCAGTTATTAACATTTATCATTATTTCTATACTATTCATTTGATTTTCAGAAATAATCGTAGCATCTTTACTTATTCCATCAACAGTTACATTTTCCCCATTCTCTGGAAAATCTTTCTCATTTATTTTAACTATTCTGTATTCTCTTTGATACTTAAAGCTTTCTGGCTTGAAATAATAATACGGTTCATCCCCATCTTTGATCTCAAAAAATCTTGATAAATTATATGGATCATAATATTTTATTTTATTTGCTTCATAGCCTGAATTTCTTATCGAATTTAAAAAATTTGAAGGATTATAAACAATTAAACTACATTTATTGCCAGTAAATTTTTCTTTTTCTTGAATGTATTTTTTTATGTCATCTAAAGCTTTCGCTTTAAGTCTGAAATGCTTTTGATTATCAGAAGTACTGCATAATTCAAAATCTTCAAAAGTTATAAGTGAAAAACAAGCTACTCCTATTTTCTCTTTAATTTCATCGTTCAATTTAAATTCAATCTTTGGATCTTGAGTAATGTCTTTACTGGGTATTATCCACTCTTGTCCATTCTTTGGATCTTTTATAGTAATTGTAGTAACATCTTTTTTTGATTTACCAAATATCCTATCTTCAGAATCATCACCAATACCCTCACCCTCAATTTTCGTGTAATACATTAACTTTCCAAAATGAACAGTATCTTTTAGACTACTCTTCAAATATTGATTTTCAGTTACTCTAATCGGTATCGCAATATTTCTAATATTAAACACCTAAATTCTCCATATTTCTAACATAACTAACATTAATAATTTTAACCTACACTTACTTACCAAAAAAGACTCTTAGCAATAACTAAGAGTCTTTGGCAAACAATTGGCAAACAACCATGTTTGTAAGCTTATTTTTTTATGTAGGATAGCTTCTACAAATGCCTTTATATAGCCCTTCCAATTTTAAGTAATATAGCTATATTATTCCCATTCAATCGTTGAAGGTGGCTTACTCGTCACATCGTAAACTACGCGGTTAACGTTATCTACTTCATTGACGATTCTATCTGAAATGTGACCAAGTACATCCCATGGAATTTGGGCAAAATCTGCAGTCATCCCATCAATTGAGGTTACGGCACGAATACCAATCGTATAGTCATAAGTACGTCCATCACCCATTACTCCAACGGAGCGAATACCTGGAAGAACAGTGAAGTATTGCCAGATCTTTTCTTGCAATCCTGCCTTCTTGATTTCTTCTCGTAAAATCGCATCAGAATCACGCACAATCTTAAGCTTATCTTCAGTCACTTCACCAAGAACACGAATACCAAGACCAGGGCCTGGGAATGGCTGACGCCATACCAAGTCATGTGGAATGCCCAGCTTTTCACCAAGTTCACGTACTTCGTCCTTGAACAACTTACGCAGTGGTTCAATCAGCTTGAAATGCATGTCCTTAGGAAGACCACCAACGTTGTGATGGGACTTAATCGTTTGGGCAGTGTTGGTACCTGACTCGATAACATCAGTATAAAGCGTACCTTGAGCTAAGAAATCTACATCCTTTAACTTCTTAGCTTCTTCGTTAAAGACCTCGATGAATTCCTTACCGATAATCTTACGCTTCTGTTCAGGATCAGTTACACCTTTCAACTTGTCTAAGAATCTCTTTTGGGCATTAACCCGAATGATGTTAACACCAAGATCCTTGTTCAAGGCTTGCATTACTTGATTGCCTTCGTCTTTACGCAGCATTCCGTGATCAACAAAAATTGCAGTTAATTGATCGCCGATTGCTTTGTGTAAAAGAGTAGCAGTAACGCTAGAATCTACACCACCTGAAAGACCTAAGATGACTTTCTTGTCGCCAACTTCCTTACGAATCTCATCAACCTTCATGTCGATGAAGTCGTTCATGGTCCAGTTAGCCTCAGCACCACAGACGTCAAAGGCAAAGTGCTTCAAGATGTCTAAACCGTATTCTGAATTGCGCACTTCTGCGTGGAATTGGATACCATAAAATTTCTTAGCTGGATTAGCAATTGCAGCAATTGGACAGTTTTTGCTTGAGGCAGTTACTTCGAAGCCCTTTGGAGCTTGAGTTACCAAGTCGCCGTGACTCATCCAAACGTATTGCTTTGAGGGCAAGCCCTTGAACAAAATACTGTCTGGATCTTCAACCGTAATGTTGGCGCGGCCATATTCCTTGTTTTCAGCTTGTTCAACTTTACCGCCTAAGTCATGAGACATTAATTGCATCCCGTAACAGATACCCAAAATTGGAATACCCAACTTAAAGATTGCAGGATCAACCTTTAATGCACCATTATCGTAAACACTGTTAGGACCACCTGAGAAAATGATTCCCTTAGGATTGATCTGTTTAATCTTCTCCATGGAAAGATCGTGTGGTAAAAGTTCAGAATAGATGCCGAAGTCACGAATACGGCGGGTAATTAATTGGTTATATTGACTACCGAAGTCAAGCACAATAATTTTATCAAAATCGTCTAGATTCTTAGCCACTATTTACTCCCTCTTTTCAATTACGCATTTTTAACTAACTCTACTAGGAAAAATTAAAAAGGTCAATCAAAAAGTTAAAAATAGCCATTCATTGTTCGGCTTTTATCTTGAGCAACCAGCAGTTGCAACCGCTAGTTGCGCTAAATGCAATTAAAAAGTGGTGGTCTGCAACCGCAAATTTTCGTTAAATTAAATTATTTCAAAACGAAAGGACGATCAATCATGAGATTAGGTCAAAAAATTGCGGCATTACGCAAGAAAAATCATCTTTTTCAAGAAGCACTAGCTGAAAAGATGAACGTCAGTCGGCAAGCTGTATCCAATCGGTGTGTTCTTCTTTGTCAAAAGCAATATCATTATGGACAGCTACAACATTTTATTACAAACAGATGATTACATTCCTAAGAAAAAACTTGGTCGCAAGATTATGAACAAATACGCCACACTCTATTGGTTAATAGCAGTCTTACTTTATCTAGGATATAGCTTCATTACCAATGATTGGGAACGCAGCTGAATAATTTTTACTATAATCGAACATTAATCCTTAATTTTCCACTTGTGTTCGGCAATATATTCTGCTAAGATTAAGCCAACACAAATATCTATATATCGTCGAAATAAGGTCGACAGTCTCTACCCGGTACCGTAAATACCGGACTATAGGTGAATGAAAGTTAAGAATAATCTTAAGGACTTCTTTTACCTGCTCTAGGTAGAGGAAGTCCTTATTTCTTTCTTGAGGAGGATAATGTTGAAGGAATTAGTAGATCGAATTAAACAAGATGGTGAAGTTTTACCCGGAAATGTGCTTAAAATTAATTCATTTTTGAATCACCAAGTTGATCCGCAACTAATGATGCATGTTGGTGAAGAATTTGCCCGCCTTTTTAAAGATGAAAAAGTCGATAAGGTCTTAACTTGTGAAGCATCTGGAATTGCCCCTGGCGTAATGGCAGCCTATCAACTGCACGTGCCAATGATCTTTGCCCGAAAGAAAAAGCCATCTACTTTGAATGATGCAGTTTATTGGGCTGACGTCTTTTCTTACACCAAGAAGGTCAACAATAAGATCTGCGTTGAAGAAAAATTTTTGCACCCAGGCGAACATATCTTAATCATCGATGACTTCGTTGCCCACGGTGAAGCAGTCAAAGGCATGGTTAACATCGCCAAGCAAGCCGGCTGTAACATTGTTGGCGTTGGCGCTGTTGTTGCAAAAACCTTCCAAGGCGGAAGCGAATGGGTAGAAAACGAAGGCTTACGCTTTGAAGCCCTAGCAAAAATCGATAGCTTTGAAAATGATCAAGTACACTTCGAGGGAGAAGAATAATTAAAAATGGCACAAAAAGAAGTTAGTCACAAAAAAGCTGCTGTCCTAGGTTTGCAACATTTGCTGGCAATGTACTCCGGTGCAGTTGCCGTTCCTCTTTTAATTGGTACGGCACTACACTTCAATAGCACACAGATGACTTACCTAGTTTCGATTGATATCTTCATGTGTGGTTTAGCCACTTTAATTCAACTATTCCGTAATAAATATTTCGGCATTGGCTTGCCAGTCGTTTTGGGCTGTGCAATTCAAGCGGTAGCTCCCTTAGAAATGATCGGGCAGAAGTTTTCAATTAACACGATGTATGGTGCCATTATCGTTGCTGGAATCTTCGTCTTTCTAATTGCTGGCTGGTTTTCAAAAATCAAAAAACTCTTCCCGCCAGTAGTTACTGGGACCTTAATTACAGTAATTGGGCTAACTTTAATTCCGGTCGCTTTCCAAAATATGGGCGGCGGAAACGCACAAGCCAAAGACTTCGGTGATGCGAAAAATTTAATCGCTGCCTTTATTACCATCCTCATCATCATTGCCATCGAAGTCTGGACTAAAGGATTCTTACGTTCCATTTCCGTTTTAATTGGATTAATTGTTGGTACTCTAATCGCTAGCTGCATGGGGCTTGTTTCATTAAAGCCAGTTGCCGAAGCTTCTTGGTTCCATTTGCCTCAATTTTTCTACTTCGGGGTGCCAGAATTCGAATGGTCGTCTTGTTTGACCATGATCATCATTGCCTTAGTTTCCTTGGTCGAATCCACTGGCGTCTTCTTTGCCATTGGCGACCTACTTCATCAAGATATTACCGAAGAAGATCTCAAAAAAGGTTATCGTGCAGAAGGATTAGCACAAATCTTCGGTGGGCTTTTCAACACCTTCCCTTACACCACTTTTTCTCAAAATGTCGGCTTGCTTCAATTATCCGGCATTAAGACCAAGCGTCCGATTTACTGGGCTGCTGGCTTATTAATGGCCATGGGCTTACTTCCTAAAATCGGTGCTCTAGTTACCATCATTCCTGACTCAGTTTTAGGCGGAGCCATGTTGGTCATGTTCACAATGATTGCCGTGCAAGGAATCAAAATGTTAACCAAAGTTGATTTTGAGAACAACCGCAATATTCTAATTGTAGCTATTTCAATTGGTATGGGACTAGGCGTAACCGTCTATCCGCAAATCTTCCAACCCCTTCCCCAAACCATTCAATTGTTCTTAGGCAACGGTATCGTTGTTGCTAGCATCTGTGCAACTCTGCTTAATCTTTTATTCAACGGAAGAAGTGGTGCCTATAAGTAAAAAGCCTTTTCATTTCATAATTCTATATATCACAATTCTCTATAAATATTCAAAAGCGGCCACTTAATGTGGTCGTTTCTTATTCTTCACCTTTTAAGCAAAATCTCTTTTATAATAGAAGTAACGTAATTTTTTTAAAGTGAGGGAATCCATGCCTAACTTAAACATTCAAAACCTTGAAAGCTACATCATGTTTTACGGCCGGCAAAAATGTCAGCCTGATGAATTCTTTCAAGGTGACAATCTTCGTAAGAACGATATCTTTTATTACATTATTAGTGGAACTGGCAGCTTTACTTCTAGTAGACACCACGCAGTCAAATTAAAAGCTGGCGATCTTTTTTACGTCCCGCGCAATCAAACTTGTTCTTTCCAAGCTGACCATGATGAACCCTGGGAATACTTCTGGATTGGCTTAGCCGGCTACGGCGTTAATGAAAGCATCAAGGCATCAAATTTACCTAATAAAAATTTCTTGCGTCAAATTCAAAAAACTGCCTTTTATCAAACCCTAAATGACCTTTATCAATGTTTGACAAAGAAAAAGACCTTATTAAACAATTTACAAATTTCAGCTTTAACCTATCAACTTTTTTATCATCTAGTAAAAGACTTTCCTAACCATCCACCAGTCCGCAAAACACCTAAAAATGATCAATATCAAATCGCTATTAATTATCTGCAACAAAATTATACTGATCCCAGTTGCAATATCGTGGAGCTTTGCAACAGGTTAGGTGTCTCACGCAGTTTTTTATATTCTTTATTTAGAAAAAACACCAAAATCTCACCGCAAAAATATCTGATGCAACTTCGTATGGAAGCCGCCAAAAAAGAACTGCAAAATACTACTTCCAACTTAAAAGAGATTGCCCATAAAGTGGGCTATGGTGATGAATTCACTTTTTCCAAAGCATTTAAACGTTATAGCGGAGTTAGTCCCAACGTATTTCGTGGAAATTAACTATATTCTTTGCCTAACTCACGCTTCTTTGCATACAATATAAGTGTATAACTTATTAAAACAGTAAAGGAATGATCCAATGAAACAAACAGAATGTACTACTATCTTAGTAGGTAAAAAAGCAACTATTGACGGCTCAACCATGATCGCTCGTAGTGAAGACGGTGGTCGTACCATTATCCCTGAAGGCTTCAAGGCAGTTAACCCAGAAGACCAACCTAAGCACTACACTAGCGTTATCAGCAAGCAAAAGATCGATGACGAAGATTTAGCTGAAACTCCTCTTCGTTACACTTCTGCACCCGATGTTTCAGGCAAAAATGGTATTTGGGGTGCAGCTGGTATCAACGCAGAAAACATTGCGATGACTGCTACTGAAACTATCACTACTAACTCACGCATCCAAGGCGTTGACCCACTTCTTGACCCATCAGAAGGCGGTTTAGGTGAAGAAGACTTTGTTACTTTAACTCTTCCATATCTTCACTCCGCTTTCGATGGTGTTAAGCGTGTTGGTTACCTTGTTGAAAAATACGGTACCTACGAAATGAATGGTATGGCTTTCTCAGACAAGGACAATATTTGGTACCTTGAAACCATTGGTGGTCATCACTGGATTGCACGCCGCATCCCTGACGATGCTTACGTTATCGCACCAAACCGTTTAAACATCGATAACTTTGATTTTGATGATACTGAAAATTTCGCTGCCGCAAGTGACTTAAAAGATTTAATCGATGAATATCATTTAAACCCAGACCGTGAAGGTTACAACATGCGTCATATCTTTGGTTCTTCAACTATCAAAGACGCTCACTACAACAATCCACGTGCTTGGTACATTCACAACTACTTCGATCCAGACTTTGGCGGTACCCCAGCAGATCAAGATCAACCTTTCATCTGCCACGCTAACCGTTTAATCTCAATCGAAGATATTAAGTGGGCTGAAAGTTCACACTACCAAGATACTCCTTATGATGCATACGGTGACCAAGGTACTCCTGAACAAAAGAAGACTTTCCGTCCAATCGGTATCAACAGAAACTTTGAAACTCACATTTTACAAATTAGAAATGACGTACCTGCAGAAATCGCTGGTGTTCAATGGTTAGCCTTTGGTCCAAACACCTTCAACTCAATGGTGCCATTCTACACTAATGTCACAACTACTCCAGAAGCTTGGCAAACAACTCCTAAGTTTAACTTGAACAAGATCTTCTGGTTAAACAAGTTAACTGCTCAACTTGGTGATACTAACTACCGTGTCTATGGCGAACTTGAAGATGCCTTTGAACAAAAGAGTTTGGCACAATGCCACAAGATTCAACATGAAACTGACAAGGCAGTTAAGGATATTTCAGGTAAGGATTTGCAAGATAAGTTAATTGCAGCTAACCAAAAGATGTCTGACATTGTTTACAACAATACTGTTGAACTTTTGGGTCAAATGGTTGATGAAGGTCATGGTTTAATGACTTTGAAGTACGACTTGCTTGACTAATAATCAAATATTAAAAGCAATAAGAGCTTGAGATTATTCTCAAGCTCTTATTTTTTACTCAAATAATGGAACTGCATCTGCAAGTGATTTAACTACGGTTACTTTCTTGATCATTTCTTCTGACGGCATTACTTGATCTGGCACAAGTACCACATCAATCCCTGCATTTAATCCTGACTCTACCCCATTAGGTGCATCTTCAAAAATTACTGCTTCATTTTTATCTACTTTTGCGACATTTAACGCATGCAAATAAATATCTGGGGCTGGTTTATTATTTTTTACATCTTCACCGGTAACAATCCCTGCAAAATACTGACGTAAATCATTATGACTAAGATTAAAATTAATCTTTTCAATATCTGAAGAAGAGGTAATGTAAGATTTGATTTCTTTTTCTTGTAAAAAGCTAAGCAGTTTTTCAGCACCAGGCTTAACTGCTAATTTTCCTTCTTTAACTCTTTGAGTCAACTACCCTAGACTGAAGTCTAGGGCTTAGTGGCTCGTTAGCTTACGCTAACCAGAACACCAACTTGCTTAGATACGGACTTGACTTACCAGCAATAGTCTTTTGACTATTGCCGATAGAGGTCGTCTATTTACCAAAGCCTTTTAAGTCCGCGAATTGCTAGCGGACTGCAGCCTAGCTTAGGCTGCTTTTTTTATTTTAGGATTCTGCCACTTGCCTAATCCTTTTTCTAAGATGTTCACGGCCGCATTCCAATCACGAATATGGTGCGTTCGACAGATTGGACAAGTCCATTCCCGATCCTTAAGGGTTAATTTCTTATAACCGTTTTGCCCCATAATACTGCCACATTGATGGCATCTTTGGGTGGTGTACTTAGGATCAATTGTTAGAAATTCTTTGCCATATAGATCTGCCTTATAAGCCAGCATGTTCAGGAA